>RFGD01000377.1 GCA_003696705.1 Alphaproteobacteria bacterium
GTGTACGTGCCGGCCCCGCGCCGGGCAAGGGATTTTCGGCCGGTCGGCCCATCGTGTCGCGGGCTGATGCCCGAGAGGCAACAACATGTGGTTGTCAGCTACCGTCACCCGCGGCAAGAATGGCCTCGATCCGTTCGACATCCTCGGGGTTGTTCAGTTCCCAGAAGGCCCGGCCGCGGGCGTCGACCTCGACACATAGGATGCGATGACCGTTCTCGAGGAAGCGCAATTGCTCAAGCCCTTCGAGGGCCTCGAGCGGACCGGTCGGCCAGCCGGGATATTCGCGCAGGCCGTCGGGCCGGTAGGCATAGATGCCGACGTGATGAAACACGGGCGTTGGCGCGTCGGGCGCCCAGTGCCCGGTGACATGGGGGATCACCTCTTTCGAGAAGTAGAGCGCATGCCGACGCCGGTCGAAGACCGCGGTCGTGCCGCCGACAAGACCGGCGCGTCGATCTTCCTGAAACCCGGCAAGCGTGCGCCCGTCGCATCGCAGGACAGGCGTCGCCATTCCCGCGTCGGGATCCGCACGCAGTCCGGCAACAAGCCCGTCGACGAACCACGGCGGCGTCAGTGGCGCATCCCCCTGGAAGTTGACGACAAGCTCGAAGTCGCCGCCCAGGCGTGCCGCTGCCTCGGCCGTTCGCTCCGTGCCGTTCCGGCAATCGGAGGAAGTCATCACGACCTCGGCCCCGAAGTCCTTGGCGACATCGCGGATGCGCGTGTCGTCCGTGGCCACGACGACGCGGTCGGCGACCGTCGCCTGAAGGGCCGCCCGCCACGAGCGTTCGATCAGTGTCTGGCGCGTCCCGTCCGGACCCCTCAGCGAAACCAACGGCTTCCCGGGATAACGTGACGAGGCATAGCGGGCCGGGATGACGACCAGAACGCTCATTCCGCGCCCTTCAGGATGACGCCCGGGGCATGGGCGATGAAAAACGGATTTTCATAAGCGGGCTTGCCGTATTTCAGGGGCGTGTGGTCATCGAAGCGGACGACCTGGCCGCCGGCACCACGCAGAACGGCATCGCCTGCGGCCGTGTCCCATTCCATCGTCCGACCAAGCCGCGGATAAAGGTCCGCCTCTCCGCTTGCGACCAGGCAGAACTTCAAGGACGAGCCGGCACTTCTGAGATCCTTCACGGCGTATCGGGAAATGTAGTCGTCGGTCGCGGCATCGCGATGCGACTTCGACGCGACGACGAGAAGCGCGTCATTGTCCGGCTTGCGCACGTGGATCGGCCGGACGGTGCCCGGCCGGCCGGGGTCGAACGGGCCCGTCTCCTCGACCGAAACGCCGTCGGGCAGGGTATAGAACATGCGCTGGCGCGCCGGGGCGTAGACCACGCCGCGCGTCGGCACCCCGTTTTCGACAAGCGCGATATTGACGGTGAAGTCACCCCGGCGCTGGACGAATTCCTTGGTTCCGTCGAGGGGGTCGACGATGATGAAGCGGTCGGCCGTGCGATCATGGGTCTCGGCCTGCTCCTCGGTGACGACCAGAATGTCGGGAAAGGCCTCTCGCAGGCCCGCGAGGATGATCGCGTCGGCCGCCTCGTCCGCTTCGGTCACGGGGCTTTCGTCGGCCTTCGCGCGCACTTCGAAATCCGGCGCCGCATAGACCTGCATGATGCGCTCGCCCGCTTCGATTGCAAGCCGACGAAACTCCCTGACGATCTTCTCGTAGTCCAACCCGCCTCTCCTTCGACGTGACGCCCGACGATTGTCGCCGGTTCCGATGCCCCTTATGATGGGCCGCCACAATTTGGGCAAGATCGGCGCCTATCATCGCGCCGGGCAGGTGGCGCCAGGACGCGGCACATGAAGGTGGCGGGCAGACCATGTTTGTGAACCAACAACCGAGGACGGTGCTGGGCTCGACGGCTCGGACCCTTGGCCTCATCTATCACAACACGGTCCGCATCGTGCGCAAGAAGCATGGCAATGCCCTGATGGCGCTGGTCATGAACTTTTCCCAAACGCTCATCATGGTTGCGGTCTTCTATATCATGATGACGCTGACGGGGATGCGCACGGTTCCGATCCGGGGCGACTTTGTCGTCTTCCTGATGACCGGCATCTTTCTGTTCATGACGCACATCAAGTCGATGGGCGCCGTGGCAAGCGCCGAAGGCCCGGCATCGCCGATGATGAAACACGCGCCGATGAACACGGTCATCGCCGTGGCATCGTCCGCGCTTTCAGCCCTTTACATCCAGCTTCTGACCATGATCGTCATCCTCTTCCTGGTCCATGTCGCCTGGCACCCGGTCGAGATCGACCGGCCCATCGGCGTCATCGGCATGGTGATGCTGGCATGGTTCACGGGCGCGACGATCGGCCTGGTCTTCTATGCGCTTCGGCCGTGGTTCCCCACGGCAGTGCCGATCATCAATACCCTGTATTCACGGGCAAACATGATCGCCTCGGGCAAGATGTTCGTCGCCAACGCCCTGCCGACGCACATCCTTGTCTACTTCGACTGGAACCCGCTTTTTCATACGATCGACCAGGCCCGCGGCTTTGCCTTCGTGAACTACTGGCCGCGATACAGCTCTGTCAGCTACCCCGTGAAGGTCGGCCTCGCCTTGCTCATGATCGGTCTCATCGCCGAGTTCTACACGCGCAGGAACGCGTCTCTGAGCTGGAGCGCCGGTCGCTAGGCCGGGGCGCCGGGCGCGGGAAATCCTGATTCAACTCAAGGGCTTGTCGGGGAAAGCTGCGCCGGAACTTTCGGCGCCGCACAGTGCCCAGCCCAGGGAAAGAATATTGCACAAAGCTCGCGGGAATTCGTGGATTCTTCCCGACTCCTCTTCGATCTTCGCGATTCCATCGAAATCGCTAGATTTGCCGCAGCGCGTCGGAATTTTCCGAACCGTCAAGGGGTTCTGGCACGAGATTCGCGCACTGGGCGAGGACCCACCTCCGGGCCGTGATCACCAAGTCATTGATATCTGACGGCTTTCACGCCCTTTCGACGACGCGAAGGGTCAGGTTGAGCCGGCCGCCGCCCTCCAGAAGGCGGCTCGAGCCGAACCGGATCCGGTCGATCCCGTGGAAGGCAAGCCGCGACGCACCCCCCAGCACCACAACGTCGCCCGACCGCAGCCAGACGCTTCGCGACGGCGCCGGCCGCTCGACACCCCCGACGCGAAAAAGCGCGTCATCCCCGAGCGAGATCGACACCACGGGCCACGAGAAGTCGCCCTCGTCCCGATCCTGGTGGAGCCCCATTCGCGCCCCCTCGGCATAGAAGTTCACAAGGCAGGAATCCGGAAGCCGGTCTTCGCCGACGACGCGACGCCAGACGGCCAGCACGCTGTCCGGGATCTCGGGCCAGGGACGGCCGTCGGGCCGCGTCGGCGCATAACGATAGCCGGCCCGGTCCGAAATCCATCCAACGCGCCCGGCCGACGTCATGGCCACCGAAAGCCGGCGTCCGCGCCGCGTCTCGAAGCGCTGCGGCGGCGCCGCCTCCGTGACGGCGCGAATGTCGGCGACGATCTCTTTCTGCGCCGCTTCGTCGAGAAGCGCCGGGTAAAGATCTGCGCCCTGAAATTTCACCGGTTTCACGGGTCCGATACTCTCGTTGCCGGATGCTGATTTTCCACAGTGTTGCGCCGTTTCCACGGCCGCTTCCGAGGCGCTTGCGGCGCCATTGCGCTGTTCCTATATACGGCGGGAACTGATCGCGGGGGAGGCCCCCGCCAGTAAAGGATGGGAAGGCGGTGCCGCCGGCGGGCCGCGCTTCCCGAACATCGCCAAAGAAGAGGATGTGAAGACATGGGCAAAGTCATCGGGATCGACCTGGGAACGACGAACTCGTGCGTGGCGATCATGGAGGGCTCGCAGCCGCGCGTGATCGAGAATGCCGAGGGCGCTCGGACGACCCCGTCCATCGTGGCCTTTACCGAAGGCGGAGAGGTTCTGGTCGGCCAGCCTGCCAAGCGCCAGGCCGTGACCAACCCGGAAAACACCATATTCGCCGTCAAGCGCCTCATCGGCCGGCGCATTACCGACCCCGAGGTCGAAAAGGACAAGAAGATCCTTCCCTACAAGATTGTCGATGGCGGCAACGGTGACGCCTGGATCGAGGTGCGCGGGAAGAAATACTCGCCGGCACAGATCTCGGCCTACATCCTGCAGAAAATGAAGGAAACGGCCGAACGCCACCTTGGCGAAGAGGTGACCGAGGCGGTCATCACCGTGCCGGCCTACTTCAACGACGCCCAGCGTCAGGCCACCAAGGACGCCGGCAAGATCGCCGGCCTCAACGTGCTTCGCATCATCAACGAGCCGACGGCAGCGGCGCTCGCCTACGGCCTCGACAAGAAGGACGCCAAGACGATCGCCGTCTATGACCTTGGCGGCGGTACCTTCGACATCACCATCCTCGAGATCGACGACGGCCTCTTCGAGGTGAAGTCGACGAACGGCGATACCTTCCTTGGCGGCGAGGACTTCGACCTTCGGATCGTCAACTACATCGCCGATGAGTTCCAGAAGGAACACGGCATCGATCTGCGTCAGGACAAGATGGCGCTGCAACGGCTGAAGGAAGCGGCCGAAAAGGCGAAGATCGAGCTGTCTTCGGCCACGCAGACCGAGATCAACCAGCCGTTCATCTCTATGGACAAGAACACCGGCCAGCCGCTTCACCTTGTGATGAAGCTGACGCGGGCCAAGCTCGAAAGCCTGGTTTCGGACCTCATCAAGCAGTCGCTGAAGCCCTGCGAGGCGGCGCTGAAGGATGCCGGCATCGCCAAGGACGAGATCGACGAGGTCATCCTGGTCGGCGGCATGACGCGCATGCCCAAGGTTCAGGAAGAAGTGTCGAAGTTCTTCGGCCGCGAGCCGCACAAGGGCGTCAACCCCGACGAGGTCGTGGCCATGGGTGCCGCCATTCAGGCCGGCGTCCTGCAAGGCGACGTCAAGGACGTCGTGCTTCTGGACGTCACCCCGCTCAGCCTTGGCATCGAGACGCTGGGCGGCGTGTTCACGCGGCTTATCGACCGCAACACGACCATCCCGACGAAGAAGAGCCAGATCTTCTCGACCGCCGAGGACAACCAGACCGCGGTGACGATCCGCGTCTTCCAGGGCGAGCGCGAGATGGCGGCGGACAACAAGCTTCTGGGCCAGTTCAACCTTGAAGACATTCCGCCCGCACCGCGCGGCGTGCCCCAGATCGAGGTCACCTTCGACATTGACGCCAACGGCATCGTGTCCGTCTCGGCCAAGGACAAGGGCACCGGCAAGGAACAGAAGATCACCATCCAGGCGTCGGGCGGCCTGTCGGACGAAGAGATCGAGAAGATGGTCCGCGAAGCCGAGGCAAACGCCGAGGCCGACCGCAAGCGCCGCGAACTGGTGGAAGCGAAGAACCAGGCCGAAGCGCTGATCCACTCGACGCGCAAGTCGCTCGAAGAGCATGGCGACAAGGTGGACAGCTCGACCGTCGAAGCCATCGAGCTCGCCGTCAAGGCGCTTGAGGAAACCGTCGAGAAGGCCGAGGATGCCGAGAAGATCAAGGCCGGCATCCAGAATGTCACCGATGCCGCGATGAAACTGGGCGAGGCCATCTACAAGGCCCAGCAGGCCGAAACCGAAAAGGCCGGCGGCGACACCGCCGAGGAGCCGCGCCCGGTCGACGACGACATCGTCGACGCGGACTTCGAAGATCTCGACGACAGCAAGCGGGCCTGAGGCCCTTGGCCTGAACCGAGTGAAGGGCCGGCCCGGATCATTGCTCCGGGCCGGCCCGTTTCCAAGGGATGCGACCGATGTCGAAACGTGACTACTACGAGGTTCTGGGCGTCTCGCGCACCGCATCGGCCGACGAGATCAAGAAGGCTTACCGCCGCAAGGCGAAAGAGCTTCACCCCGACCGGAACAAGGACAACCCCGACGCCGAGGCGCAGTTCAAGGAAGTCAACGAAGCCTACGACGTCCTGAAGGACGAGGAAAAGCGCGCTGCCTATGACCGGTTCGGTCATGCTGCCTTCGACGGCGGCATGGGGGCCGGGGGCGGGCCGCGCGGCTACCCGGGCGGCGACTTCGCCAGCGCCTTCTCGGATGTCTTCGAAGACCTATTCGGCGACTTCATGGGCGGCCGCGGACCAGGGCGCCAGCGCGCGACCCGTGGCGCCGATCTGCGCTACAACCTCAGGATCTCGCTCGAGGATGCCTATCGCGGCGTCAGGAAGGAAATCGTGGTGCCGACGTCGGTTCCGTGCAGCGCCTGCAATGGCACCGGCGCGGAGGGCGGCTCCGAGCCCGTGACCTGCCCGACCTGCTCGGGGATGGGGAAGGTTCGCGCGCAACAGGGCTTCTTCACGGTCGAGCGGACCTGCCCCACCTGCGGTGGCCTTGGCCAGATCATCAAGAACCCCTGCCGCGCCTGCGGTGGCACGGGCCGGACGGAAGAACGGCGCAACATCGCCGTCAACATCCCGCCGGGGGTCGAGAGCGGCACGCGCGTGCGCCTGTCGGGCGAGGGAGAGGCCGGCCTGCGCGGCGGCCCGCCGGGCGACCTCTACATCTTTGTCGATGTGGCCCCGCACCCCATTTTCGAGCGCGACGGACAGAACCTCTACTGCCGGGTGCCCGTCTCGATGACGACGGCGGCGCTGGGCGGTCAGATCGAGGTGCCGACCATCGACGGCGGCCGGACGCTCGTCAAGATCCCCGCTGGCAGCCAGTCAGGCCGCCAGCTGCGCCTGCGCGGCAAGGGGATGCCGGCACTTCGGGGCGGCCACCATGGCGACATGTTCATCGAGCTTGCCGTGGAAACGCCCGTCAACCTTACTCAGCGGCAGAAGGAACTGCTCGAGGAGTTTGCGCGCGAAAGCGCGGACAACAACCCCGAAAGCGCCGGTTTCTTCAGCAAGGTCAAGCAGTTCTGGGACGGCATGAAGGGCTGAGGCCCAGCGCGCCGGACCGAAGGGATTTCCGGGACGACGCGGTCCGATACCCTCGGGCCGCGTCGCTGTCTTTCAGCCCACCTTGCAGGCCGCCATCACGGCCATGTTCAGGATGTCGCTGACCGTCGAGGTCGTCGAGCAGAGCTGAATGGGCCGCTCGACGCCCGACAGGATCGGGCCGATGACCGTGGCGCCGCCCAGCTCGGTCATCATCTTCACCGTGATCGACGCCGAATGGCGCGCCGGGACGACAAGAATGTTGGCCGGCCCGCTGAGGCGGCAGAAGGGATACTGTGCCATGACCGCCGGGTTCAGCGCCACATCGACGGTCATCTCGCCCTCGTATTCGAAATCGACCCCTCGGCGGTCCAGCACCTCGGGGGCGACATGCATCTTCTCGGCACGCTCGCTGACCGGATAGCCGAAGTTCGAGAAGGACACGAAGGCCACCCTTGGCTCGAGGCCCAGCTTGCGCGCCACCCCGGCCGCCCGCTCGGCGATGTCGGCAAGGTCCTCTTCGTCCGGCCATTCGTGAACGAGCGCGTCCGCTACAAGGATCATCCGGCCGCCCTTGAGGATGGCCATGACGCCCACGGCACCGCTTTTCGGCGAGGCGTCGAAGACATGATTGAGCCGCGTCAGCACGTGCGAGGACTTCCGGGTCGCACCCGTGACCAGCCCGTCGCCATGGCCGTGGGCCAGCATGAGCGCACCGAAGACGTGTCGGTCATGCGCCGCCAGGCGGTGCACGTCCTCCTGGTCATAGCCCTTCCGTTGCAGCCGCCGATACAGATAGTCCTTGTAATCGCCAAGGTAGGCGGTGTTGCGCGCGTTGACGATCTCGATCTCGTCCCGGGCATCGCCCAACCCCTCGCGCGCTAGAATCTCGTGCACTTCCTCCTCGCGCCCGATGACGACGGCTTCGCCGAACCCGGCGCGGGTATAGGCGACGGCTGCGCGAATGACGCGGGGGTCGTCGCCTTCGGCGAAGATCATGCGCGCCTTCGTGATCCGCGCCCGAGCATGGAGCGCCTGAAGCATCGACGCCGTCGGGTCCATCCGGGCACGCAGCGACTGGGTATAGGCCTCGAGATCGACGATCGGCCGGCGCGCCGCACCCGTCTCCATCCCGGCGCGCGCCACGGCAGGCGGAATGCGGTAGATGAGCCGCGGGTCGAAGGGCGTCGGGATGATGTATTCGGGGCCGAAGACCAGCTTGCGATCATAGGCCATCGCAACCTCGTCCGGGACATCCTCGCGCGCAAGCTCGGCCAGCGCCTTTGCGCAAGCGATCTTCATCTCGTCATTGATTGCGCGCGCATGAATGTCGAGCGCCCCCCGGAAGAGATAGGGAAAACCAAGAACGTTGTTCACCTGGTTCGGGTAGTCCGAGCGCCCCGTCGCCACGATGGCGTCGGGACGCACCGCGCGCGCCTCTTCCGGCGTGATCTCGGGATCGGGATTGGCCATGGCGAAGATGACGGGGTTCTCGGCCATGCTCTCGACCATTTCGGCGGTCACGGCGCCCTTGACCGAAACGCCGAGAAACACGTCGGCGCCTTTCATGGCCTCGGCCAGGGTGCGGGCGTCGGTATCGACCGCATGGGCGGACTTCCACTGGTTCATGCCCGCCTTCCGGCCGCGATAGATGACCCCCTTCGTGTCGCA
>RFGD01000378.1 GCA_003696705.1 Alphaproteobacteria bacterium
CGCGCGCCAGCACCAGCGCCGCCGCGCCGTCGGAAATCGACGACGAATTCGCCGGTGTCACCGTGCCGCCTTCTCGAAAGGCGGGTTTCAGATGCGGGATCTTTTCGGGCCGTGCCCGCGCGGGCTGTTCGTCTTCGGCGACCTCGACCTCGCCCTTGCGCGTGCGCACGGTAACGGGGACGATCTCGGCTTCGAAGTGCCCCTCTTCCTGTGCCTTCAGGGCATTCTGCAACGAGCCAAGCGCATAGTCGTCCTGATCTTCCCGGCTGAACTGGTAGGCCTCGGCGCAATCCTCGGCAAAGGTGCCCATCAGCCGCCCCTTGTCGTAGGCGTCCTCGAGCCCGTCGAGAAACATGTGGTCGATCGCGGCGGCGTGGCCAAGCCGCGCGCCGGCCCGCATCTTCGGCAGCAGGTAGGGCGCGCGGGTCATGCTCTCCATGCCGCCGGCGACGATGACATCCGCGCCGCCAAGCGCCAGCTGGTCATGGGCAAGCATCACCGTCTTCATGCCCGAGCCGCACATCTTGTTCACCGTCGTCGCCGGCACGTCCTGCGGCAGCCCGGCCTGGAACCCCGCCTGCCGGGCCGGCGCCTGTCCCTGCCCGGCAGGCAGGACACAGCCCATCAGAAGCTCGTCGACACCGTCTGCCGCGACCCCTGCCCGATCGAGCGCCGCGCGAATGGCCGCCCCCCCCAGAACCGGCGCGTCGACTTCCGCAAAGGCCCCCTGAAAGGCGCCCATCGCCGTCCGCGCCGCTCCACAGATCACCACCTCGTCCATCGAAAGACCTCCCTGGATTCGCCCGCACCTGTCTACCGGATGGTAACGTTTGAGGTCTAGCGTCGGGCCAGGGCGATGCAATGGAAAGGTGCCATGGACATTGAAAAGCGCGAAGAAGGCGACGTCATCATCGTTACCGTCGGCGAACCGCGGGTCGACGCGGCCATCGCAATCGACTTCAAGGACTGGTTTCTCCCTCTGGCCACGGCGCCGCAAGAGACGGTCGTCATCGACATGGCGAAGGTCGAGTTTCTCGATTCAAGCGGACTTGGCGCCATCGTCGCCGTCCTGAAGGCGCTGACACCGTCGGGGAAATCCGTCGCGCTTGCCGGCCTCTCCGAAACGGTGGCAAAGGTCTTCCGCCTGACCCGAATGGACCGGGTCTTCACCATCTTCGAGGATGTCGGGGCCGCGCTGAACGCCCGACAGACCGCAAAATGACGGGGGTCGATGCGTCGGCGGCACGGGC
>RFGD01000379.1 GCA_003696705.1 Alphaproteobacteria bacterium
GCGTGGCAGGCAGGAAATTCCGAAGGTTGGTGGCGCGGTTGACGGGACTCGAACCCGCGACCCCCGGCGTGACAGGCCGGTACTCTAACCAACTGAGCTACAACCGCACGTATGGCTCGGGTCCGGATGGGCAGTGGCGCGGTTGACGGGACTCGAACCCGCGACCCCCGGCGTGACAGGCCGGTACTCTAACCAACTGAGCTACAACCGCTCGCTGCCCGCCCGGGCGCACCCGAAGCGTGAGGCGGGTTTTAGGCAGTGTTTCGCGCCGCGTCAAGCGCAACCGAACGCGCCCGACACGCAAGCGCTGCGGCCGCCCGCCGAAGGCCCGGCACGGCCCCCGGCACCCGTTTGCCGATGGCCCGAAGGCGGCGCCGTCACGGGCAAGATGGCGGTGAAATGGTGGGTGATGACGGACTCGAACCGCCGACATCCTCGGTGTAAACGAGGCGCTCTACCAACTGAGCTAATCACCCGGGCATCGCTTCATATCGTGCCCCGGCGTCGCCCCGCAACCCCTTGGGGCCCTGGGGGCCGGGCGCGGACGCGGCGTCCGGAAACGGCAAAGGCCCCGGCACGAGACCGGGGCCTTGGCATGGTGGGCGATGAGAGATTCGAACTCCCGACATCCTCGATGTGAACGAGGCGCTCTACCACTGAGCTAATCGCCCGCCGGGCGTTCCTTTAGCGTTACTCCGCCGGCTCCGCAAGGGGGTCCGCCGCTTCGACGCGCAGCTTTTTGGCATGAAGCTTCACGCGGCAGACGCGCAGATCCTCTGCCTTGGCGCCGCGCCGGACGACGCGCAGCTTGCCAAGCGGTGCGGCCGAAACCTCGCCATTGTCCTCGAGGATGTCGCGAAGCTCTTCGAGGACCGCTTCCATCACCGCCTTCGCGGTCCCACGCTTGACGCCGGCACGCGCCGTCACCCGCTCGAGGAGCTCCTTCTTCGTGACGGCCTGCGTGCGCGGCACCTCGACAGTGCCCCCCTTGGCCACCGGCGTCGCGGCCTGTTCGGCGGCAGCCGGAGCCGGCACGGCCGCAAGCCTGGCCGCCTTCGGCTCGACCGCCGGTGTCGTCACCGTTGCCGACGCCGCAGTCCCCGCCTTCGCAAGCGGCGCCGCCGCGCCCGATTTCGCGCGGGTCTTTGCCTTCGCGGCCGGCTTGCGCACGCCGCGCGCCGCGCCACCCGTCGTCTTCCTGGTCGTCGTGGTCCTGCGCGTGCCCTTCGTGCTCGTGGTCTTCCTGGCCATGTCCAGCCCCCTCATCGTCCGTTTGTCGCCATTGCGCGAAGGATAGCGCCGCAAGCAGCATATGGCCACAGGAAACAACATCTTGAAGGGAAGCGTGCATCGCCCACCAGATGGACGCAGCCGAACGACGCGTGACGTCGGAAGAGAGAAATTCCCCTCTCTCGACCCGGCGCAAGGGCGCTAGGCTGGCGTTCCTGGCCTGCCCACGATCACGGCGCCGCCGCAAGCAAGAAGACATGGATGAGCATGGACGAATTGGTCGCAGTGGAACGTGAAGAATGGGCTCGAATTTCCCGGTCAAGGCGATTAGGCTTGCGGAACAATTGGTAACGAGGGCCAGGGTGGAAGTGCAAGGGACGGTAATGCAGGAAACGCGACGCCGCTGCGGGCGATGAACAGGCGCCCCAGGAAACGGTCGGTCACCCTTCGTGGCCACCGAACGAGCATCTCTCTCGAGGAAGAGTTCTGGCAGGCGCTGCGCGAGATCGCCGAAGCCGAGGGCACCTCGATCAACCGCCTCGTCGCCCGCATCGACGAGGAACGGGGCCTGACGACGGGGCTTGCCTCGGCCGTCCGGGTCTTCACGCTCGACTACTTTCGCCGGATCGCCGCCCAGGGCGGGTCAGTTCCGCGGCGTGACGACTAGGCGGATGCCCCCCAGTGCGCGCACGGTGAGATGCGCGACCGGGCGCGGCGGTCGGTCCTCGGCCGGCGCGAAATGGAAGGCGCCGACAAGGGCGGCCAGCATCAAGACGCCCTCGATCATGGCAAAGCCGGCGCCGGTGCATACCCGCGGGCCGGCCGAGAACGGCAGATAGGCAAGGCGCGCCGAGCGCCGGCCGGCCTCGGTCTCGAAGCGGTCGGGGTCGAAGGCGTCCGGGTTGTCCCAGTGGCGCTCGTGGCGGTGCAGGAAGAAGGGCGCAATCACGATCTGAGACCCGACCGGCACGTCGCGGTCGCGAAAGCGCTCGGGGCGTGTCGCCTCGCGCACCATCATCGGCACGGGCGGATAGAGCCGCAGCGCCTCGCGAAAGACGTTGCGGGTGAAGGCAAGCCGCGCGAGGTCGCCAAACTCGGGCAGGCCCGTCCCGGCGACGGCCCGCACCTCGTCCAGGACGCGCGCCTGCGCCTCGGGATGGGTGGCCAGAAGATAGAGCGCCCAGGCGAGCGCCGAGGCGCTTGTCTCGTGTCCGGCAAGAAAGAAGATGGCAACCTGGTCGACCATCTCGGCGGTGTCGAAACGCTCGCCCGTCTCGGGGTCGGCCGTGGTCATGATCTTGGTGGCAAGATCGTCCGGGGCCGCGCCGCGGGCGATCTCGTCCATGCGGGCCCGCGTCATGGCGGTGATGAGGGCGCGGATCTCGCGCGCCGTCCGCCGCGCGCGGCGGCCGCGGAACCTGGGCACCCAACGCGGCAGACGGAAGAAGGCGCCGAGGTTCAGAAGGGGCTGGGCACGCTGGTGGGCACGGAAGGCATGGAAGACGCGCGCCGCAACCTCGTCGGTGATGGGAACCGAGAAGAGCGTGCGGAAGATCACGTCGGCCGCGGCAAAGCTCGCCTGTTCCTCGATCTCGACCGGGCCGGCGGCGGCGGCGCGGCCAAGGCGGTCGCGCGCGGCCTCGGCGGCGGCCAGCATCGCCGGATAGGTTTCGCGCAGGCGCCCCCCCTCGAAGGCCGGGTCGATGATGCGCCGCTGGCGCTTCCAGGTCTCGCCGTTGGTGACGAAGACCGAGTTGCCGAGGAGCGGTCGCAGCCCCTCGCCGACGCGCTCGGACTTCGGAAAGTCGTCGGGGCGTTCGTTCAGGACAAGGCGGACAAGCTCGGGCTCGTTCACGAGGAACGACCGGAAGAAGGGCGTCCGGAACTCGGCCATGCGGGCGCGGTAGAGCCGGGCCGGCTGCGAGGCGAAGATGTCCTCTCGGAAAAGCGCGAGATACCGCAGCCAGCCGACGCGCCCCTCGGGCCGAGAGCGGGGTTTGGGCGGCACGGAGCGCGCCGGGGATGCGCCGGGCGGCCGGGTCATGGCAAGGCGACGCTCGTGTGGCGCGACACCGGCCGTTCGATCCGCTGGCGCGAGGGCGCGCGGCCGGCAAAGCGGTCGGCCAGTGTGCGCGGGCCGGCGGTGATCGCGAAATAGTCATAGTCCCCGGGCCGGTCGAAGGCGCACAGATACTGGAAATGCAGCCGGAAGAAGCGCCAGCGCAGGGCGCGCCAGCTGTCGGGGCTCAGGGTCTGGGTGAAGGCGGCCGAGATCACGAGCGGCCAGCGCCGACCCTCGGGCGCGACGCCCGACACGGCGACGGGGTCGCAAAGCGCGAAGGTGCAGCCGTCGCCGGGGGCGCTGACGTCGATCCATGTGAGCCCCGTTGCCGTCGAGAGCAGCGCCAGATCGGCGCGCAGCCGCCGCGCCTCGGGCAGAAACGAAACCATCGGAATGGCCTGGCCCAGCGTCAGGAAGCCAAGCGCGGGACCAAGCGGCGGCACGGCGCCGCCGCGTAGAAGATCGGCAAGGATCGACACGCCCAGATGCGCGCCGGAAGAATGGCCGACGACCAGGACCTCGTCCACGTTCCCTTCCTCGAGCGCCGCCGCGATCCGCCTTCGAAACTCGGCCATGCGCGCCTCGAGCGCAGGCGGGTTCGCGCCGCGCCGGCTGGCCGTGAAGGCGTAGTCGTGCATGAGGTAGTGGGCAAAGATGCGCCCATCGATGCGGCGAAACCAGTGAAGGACCGCAAACGCGATGCCGACGCCGGCCAGCCATGCGGCGACCGGCCAGCCGGTTGCGGCGACAATTGCGCGGCCGGCAAGCCAGCCCGCCAGGACCGCCAGGCCAAGTTCGACCAGGAGGGCGACCACGGGATAGAGCGCGGCAATGACCGGCCCCTTTCGAAGCCGCATCAACCGCCAGAGCGCCCCCGATGAGACATAGGTCCAGGCCGTGCGCAGAAGCTGCCAATAGGTGGCAAGGATGCCCCGGTCCATTGATCCCTGCACGATGTCGGACCAGCCAAGGACCTCGAACTCGGCCTCGACGGGCGCCCCTTCGACCTCGGCGCGGACGCGCCAGCGCCCGCCGCCATGCCCCGCCAGCCCCTGGAACTCGATGCGATGACCCGAGATGGCGGCCTGCGCCGCCGCCTCTCGGCGATAGAGTTCGCGGTAGCGCCGGGGCGGAAACGGGTCGAAGCCCGGGATATAGAACACCCGGCGTCGTCGCACCCTTCTTGCGTCGTCAGACGCCATTGTCGCGCATTCCCGTCGCTCGTCCTTGCCGTCGCCCGTCATCCGCCCGCCGTCCGACCGTCTTCCGCGCGCCGTCCGCCCGCCGGCCGCGGCCGGGCTTTCGTTCCGGCACCATTGCCGCCGGTCGCGGGGGACACCGCGGGGTCCTGTCGCGGGCCACGCACGAAGCCTAGGGCCTTCAGCCCAGCCGCGCCAGTCCCGGCATGACCTCGAGAAGCCAGAACGAGAAGCGCGAGAACCCGCCCGTCAGCATGAGAAGCCCGACGGTCCACAGAAGAAGGCCCATGATGCGCTCGATCCGGTCCATGTGGCGCTTCATCCAGTTCATGAGCCCGCGCATGCGCGGGAAGAAGGCGGCCACAAGGATGAAGGGAATGCCAAGGCCCAGCGCATAGACCCCGAGAAGAAGCGTCCCGCGCGAGATCGAGCCTTCGCTTGCGGCGATCGAGAGGATCGCGCCCAGCTGCGGCCCGATGCAGGGGGTCCAGCCGAAGGCGAAGGCAAGGCCCAGCACATAGGCGCCGAACGCAGAGCCCCCCCTGTCCCCGGCGTCGAAGCGCGCCTCCCGGTCCAGGAACGGGATGCGGAAGACCCCGACGAAATGCGCGCCAAAGCCCATGACGACCAGTCCGGCAATGGTGTTGAAAAGCCCGGCATTCGACAGAAGCGCCCGCCCGAGCGCCGAGGCGGCGAAACCAAGGAACAAAAAGACCGTCGAAAGGCCGAGAACGAAGAAGAGCGCCGAAAGGGCCGCGGCCCGCTGGGCCCTCGCCTCGCCCGCGTCGATCTCGACCAGGGAAACGCCGCTCATGTAGGCAAGATAGGGCGGCACGATGGGAAGAACGCAGGGCGAGAGGAACGAAATGAGGCCGGCGACCAGCGCCACGGTCATGGCGGGCAGCAGGCTTGCGTCGATGAGGTCGATTCCGAACATGGCGCATCCCCGATGAGCGACACGGGACGGCCGGCCCCATGGCCGCCGCCCCTTCGTCTTTCCCCTCACATAACCGCCAGAGACGCGGCCGTCACGGGGGCGTCGTGTCACAAGGCCGTGGACAAGCCGAAACCCGCCGCGCTAGGGGAAGGGCATGACGACGACCGGACCCGACCCTTCCACCGCCCCGCCGCCCGAATGGGATGCCGAACTTGATGCGCGCGGGCTTCTCTGCCCGCTGCCCGTCCTCAAGGCGCGCAAGCGGCTGAAGGCGCTGGCCCCGGGCGAGGTCCTGCGCATGGTGGCCACCGATCCCGCGGCGGTGATCGACGTGCCCCATTTCTGTGCCGAACAGGGCCACGCCCTGATCGCGACCTTCGACGAGGGCGAGGCGCGCGTCTATCTGATCCGCAAGGGTGGCTGAGGCCGGCCCGGCGGCGCGCCGGCGGCGGCCAGCCGGGCGCTTTTCCACGCTTCCTACTCGGCGGCCTCCTGCAGGGGCGCGGGCCCGCCGGCGAAACGCGCCATCAGTTCGGCCCGCTCTGCCTCGGCCTTTCTTGCATTTTCCATCTTCACCGGGCCGAAGCCCCGAATGGAAAGGGGCAGCCGGGCGCGCGCCACCGCGGCCTCGAGGCGCTCGGGGGACGCCTCTTCCGAGAGCGCATCGAGGATCGTCTTCATGTCGCGTTCGTATTCGCGGATGAGGCGCCGCTCGAGGCGGCGCTCGGCGGTGTAGCCGAAGGGGTCGAGCGGCGTGCCCCGAAGCCCGCGCAGCCCGGCAAGGACACGGAAGACGCGCAGGATCCAGGGCCCGAAGCTTCGCTTCTTCGGACGACCGTCCGGTCCCTTGCGGGACAGAAGGGGCGGCGCCAGGTGGAAATGCGGACGAAGATCGCCCTCGAACTCGGCGGCCAGCCTTTCGGCCGTCGAAAGATGGAGCCGCGCAACCTCGTATTCGTCCTTGTAGGCCAGAAGCTTGTGATAGCCGAGCGCGATCGCCTCCTTCAGCGCGGGATCCTGCGCACGTTCGACCAGCCGCTGATAGCGCCGCGCGAGCCGCGGCGACTGGTAGTCGGTCAGATGCGCCGCGCGGAAGGCGACGCGTTCGTCGAGCGTCTTCGGCTTCTCGACGATCCGGGGGGCAAGGACCTTCGAAATGCGATCGGGGTTCACGGTCGCCCAGCGCCCGATCTCGAAGGCGCGAAGGTTGCCGTCGACCGCGGTGCCGTTCAGGCGGATCGCCTCGACGATCGCGGCGTGGCCGACGGGGACAAGGCCGGCCTGCCATGCGGCGCCGAAGACAATCATGTTCGAGAAGATCGCGTCGCCCAGAAGCGCCTCGGCCAGCGCGCTGGCGTCGAAGAAGCGCACGCGCTCCTTGAGCCGCGCCTCGAGCGCCAGGCGAAGCTGGTCGGCCGGCAGGCGGAAGTCCGGGTCACGGGTGAAGTCGCCGGTGATGATCTCGTGCGCGTTGACGACGGCCCCGGTGCGGCCGGTCTGCATGAGGCCCAGGGTCTTCGCCCCGGCCGTCACCACCAGATCGCCGCCGATCACGCAGTCCGCCTCGCCGGTGGCCACGCGGACGGCGCTGATGTCCTCGGGGGCGTTGGCAATGCGGCAATGGATGTGCACCGCGCCGCCCTTCTGGGCCAGGCCCGCCATTTCCATCATCGCCGCGCCCTTGCCGTCCATGTAGGCCGCCTGGGCAAGGATGGCGCCGATCGTGACGACGCCGGTGCCGCCGACGCCGGTGATGACGACATTGTGGGTGCCGCGGATCTCGGGCAGTTCGGGCATGGGCAGATGGCCAAGGTCGAGATCGACCGTCGCCGCCTTGCGGATGCGCGCCCCCTCGACCGTCACGAACGAGGGGCAGAAGCCGTTCAGGCAGGAAAAGTCCTTGTTGCACGATGACTGATCGATCGCGCGCTTGCGCCCAAGCTCGGTGTCGACCGGCACGATCGAGACGCAGTTCGACTGCACGCCGCAATCGCCGCAGCCCTCGCAGACGTCGGGGTTGATCCAGGCGCGCAGGTCGGGATCCGGAAAGAGGCCCCGCTTGCGGCGGCGGCGCTTCTCGGCCGCGCAGGTCTGGACATAGACGATGGCCGAGACGCCCGGCACCTCCTGCATGCGCCGCTCGACCTCGAGAAGCTCGGCGCGCTCGTGGAAGGTCGTGCCCTGCGGATAGAGTGCCCTGTCGGGCTCTTCCTTCTCGTCATGGACGACGGCGACCTCGTTGACGCCCATCGCGCGAAGCTCGCGGACGATGCGATCGGGGGTCAGATCCCCCTCGTTCGGCTGGCCGCCGGTCATGGCGACGGCATCGTTGAAGAGGATCTTGTAGGTGATGTTGACCCCGGCCGCGAGGGCGGCACGGATCGCAAGAATGCCCGAATGATTGTAGGTGCCGTCGCCGAGGTTCTGGAAGACATGGCGCCGGGTCGAGAACGGCGCCTCGCCGATCCAGTTGGCGCCCTCGCC
>RFGD01000065.1 GCA_003696705.1 Alphaproteobacteria bacterium
ATCGCGAGCCTCAACCTTTATGCGCGGCGGGACCCGACGGGGGCGCTCGCGATGCTGGTCCTTCTGTTCTCGCTGGCCGGGGTGCCGCCGCTCGTCGGTTTCTTCGGCAAGTTCTACGTGCTGGTTGCGGCCGTGGATGCCGGGTTGGTGTGGCTTGCCGTGGCAGGGGTCATCGCCTCGGTCATCGCGGCCTTCTACTATTTGCGTATCGTCTACTACATGTACTTCGGGCAAGAGGGAGAGGGCCTCGACGGCCGCCAGCCCCTGGTCCTCTGGACCTCGCTCGTGGCCTCGGCCGCGATCATGGTGATCGGGGTCATCAACCTCTTTGGTGTGGACGACATCGCGCTGGCGGCGGCACAGTCCCTTGTCAACTGAGCCATGGCCGGCCGGGGTCGACCTGGTCGTCCTTGACGAGGTCGACAGCACGAACGCCGAGGCGCTTCGCCGCGCCCCGGCGCTTCGTCGTCCGACCTGGATACTTGCGCGGTGCCAGACGGCAGGCCGCGGGCGACGGGGGCGGGCCTGGATGGGCGGCGCGGGCAATCTTGCCGCCAGCCTTGTCCTTCCGGTAGACGCGCCCGCCAGCGCGGCGGCGCTGCGTTCCTTCGTGGCGGCCGTGGCGCTTCACGACGCGCTTTCGGATGTCACGGGGCGGCCCGACGCGTTTTCGCTCAAGTGGCCGAACGACTGTCTTCTGAACGGGCGCAAGGTGGCGGGCATCCTGCTCGAGGGCACGGGGCAGGGCCCACGGCTCGACCGCGTCGTGATCGGGATTGGCGTCAATCTTGCCTCGGCGCCGGCGCGCTCGACGCTCGAGCCGGCGGCGGTGCCGCCGGCGTCCGTCGCCGAGGCGTTCGGCCTCGCGCTTGCGCCCGAGGACTTCCTTCCCTATCTCGCTCGGGCCCTGGCCGCGCGCGAGGAGAGCTTCCGCACGGAAGGTTTCGAACCGGTGAGAACGGCCTGGCTTTCAAGGGCGGCGCGGCTTGGCACCGAGATCGTCGCGCGGCTTCCCGGCAGAGAGATCCGGGGCGTCTTCGAAACGGTGGACGCCGACGGGGCGATCGTGCTCAATACGGCAACTGGCACGCAGCGACTTGCAGCCGCCGAAATCTTCTTCTAGGGGCAGGGCATGCTACTTGCCATCGATTGCGGCAATACGAACACGGTATTTTCCATCTGGGACGGCAGGCGCTTTCTGGCAACCTGGCGGGCCTCGACGGCGTGGCAGCGCACGGCCGATCAATATTACGTCTGGCTTTCGACGCTGATGCAGCTCAACGGGATCGACGCCCGCATCGACGAGGTGGTGATCTCCTCGACCGTGCCGCGCGTCGTCTTCAACCTGCGCCAGCTGTGTCATCGGTATTTCGATTGCCGCCCCCTTGTCGTCGGCAAGCCCGACTGCCGGTTGCCGGTCGATGTTCGCGTCGACCCGGGGACGCAGGTCGGCCCCGACCGGCTGGTCAACACGGTCGGGGCGTGGGACCGGCACGGCGGCAACCTGATCGTCGTCGATTTCGGGACCGCGACCACATTCGACGTTGTCGCGGCCGACGGCGCCTATGTGGGCGGCGTGATCGCGCCGGGGGTCAACCTGTCGCTGGAGGCGCTGCACATGGCGGCGGCGGCGCTTCCGCATGTGGACGTCTCGCAGCCGGCGCAGGTCGTTGGCCGGAACACGGTGGACTGCATGCAGTCGGGGGTCTTCTGGGGCTATGTCGGCCTGGTGAAGGAGATCACGCGGCGCATCGCGGACGAGCGGGGCGCTGACATGCGCATCATCGGCACCGGCGGGCTTGCGCCCCTGTTTGCGCAGGGCGAGACGCTGTTCGACGTGATCGAGGACGATCTGACCATGCACGGGCTGACCGTGATCCATGCCTACAACAAGGAAGAGACGCGCGCATGACGAAGGACCGGCTGATCTACCTGCCCTTGGGCGGGGCGGGCGAGATCGGGATGAACTGTTACGTCTATGGCTACGGCCCCAAGGGGCACGAGCGGCTGATCGTGGTCGATCTGGGCGTCACCTTCCCGAACATGGACACCAGTCCCGGCGTCGATCTCATCATGCCCGACATCGGCTGGCTGGCCGACCGCGCGGACCGGATCGAGGGGATCTTCATCACCCACGCGCACGAGGATCACGTCGGCGCCGTCGGCCTTCTTTGGGCGCGGCTGCGCGCGCCGGTCTTCGCACGGAACTTCACGGGCCTCATCGCGCAGCAGAAGCTCGAGACGCGCGGTGAACACCCAGGCATCGTCAACGTGACGGGTCCGATGCCCGAAATGGTCGAGGCCGGTCCCTTCCGGGTCGGCTTCCTGCCGGTCTCGCATTCCATTCCGGAAAGTTCGTCGCTTGTCATCGACACGCCGGCCGGGCGCATCATCCACACGGCGGACTTCAAGATCGACCGCACGCCGGTCGTCGGCGAGGCTTTCGACGACGACGCCTGGAAAGCGGCGGCGGCGGGCGGCGTCAAGGCGCTGGCCTGCGATTCGACCAACGTCTTCTCCGAGGCGCCGGGCCGTTCGGAAGCGACGCTGGCCGAGCCCCTGACCGAGCTCATCGGCAGCGCGAAGGGGCTTGTCGCGGCGACGACCTTTGCTTCGAACGTGGCGCGCCTTCGCACGCTGGCCGAAGCCGGCATCGCCACCGGGCGTTCGGTCGTTCTTCTGGGGCGGGCCATGAACAACATGGTCGCGACGGCCAGGGAGGCGGGGTTGATCCCCGATTTCCCGTCCACGGTGCCGGTCGAGGAGGCGCTCGACATCAGCCGGGAAAACCTTCTTCTTCTCGTGACCGGCAGCCAGGGAGAGCGGCGGGCCGCCGCGGCGCAGCTGTCGCAGGGGAAATACCTTGGGATGGATCTGCGCGAAGGCGACATGTTCATCTTCTCGTCCAAGACCATTCCCGGGAACGAGCGCGAAGTCGGGCGCATCATGAACAACCTGAGCCAGCTTGGCGTCGACGTGGTCGGCGATGGCGATCATCGCTATCACGTATCGGGGCACGCGAACCGGCCGGATCTCGAGTTCATGCAGGACCTCGTCAACCCCGAGATGGTCATTCCGATGCACGGAGAGCATCGTCATCTGCGCGAACATGCGCGCTTGGCAAAGGAACGCGGGCGGGGGTCCGTCATCGCGCCGAACGGGACCATGGTGGATCTGACCGGCAAGCGGCCCGTCATCGTCGACGAGATCGAGGTCTCGCGCACCTACCTTGACGGGACGGTGCTGATCGGGGCCCTGGACGGGGTCGTTCGCGACCGGATCCGGGCGGCGCGGAACGGCACGGTCGTCGTGTCCGTCATCATCGACGAGGATCACGAGGTGCTGGGCGGTGCCTGGGTGCACGCAAGCGGCCTGCCAAAGGTCGGGGGCGCCGGCATCGAGCTGACCGAAGTGATCGAGGAAGAGGTCGAGAAGGAACTTTCGCGCCTGGGCCGAAAGGTGCTTCGCGACGACGATCGGGTCGAGGACCACGTCAAGCGGGCGGCGCGCAAGGCGGCACAGTCCGAGGTGGGCAAGAAGCCCGAGGTCGCCGTCCTCATCAGCCGGCTAGAGGGCGAGTAGACCGGCAATCGGCGGGTTCGGCGCCGGGCCCGCCCGATCGCCTTTGAACTGCAAGACACCTGCCTTGGCCGCAGGCGGCGGTTCTCATCGGACGGGACAAAGGGGCGTGGGGGCAGGGCGCCTTACTTGCCGCGCTTGGGGCGTTCGAAGGATCGCGACAGGAAAGCGGGCATGTGATCGCCCATGCCGACGACGGGGGCCTTTTGATCCGAGCCGCGGCGCTGTCCGTCACGTTGCCCTTCGGTCTTCCGGCTGCCGCCGCGGCTTCGCGTGCGGCGCGCGCGGGATGGTTTCTCTTCCGTCGCGGCGCTCTCGACAGGCTGTTCTTCGGCCGTCGCGTCGGCCTTTTCGCGCGCGGCAGGGGGCTCGGCGGCCTTTTCGGCGGGGGCCTCGGACTGCGGGGCGGTCCCGGTGCGGTCGGCCTCGCGCGATGTCTCCCGGCTCTTGCTTCCGCCGCGCCCGCGGCGGGAACGCTTGCGGCCGCCCTTCGCGGCGGTGTCCGCAGGCGCCTTGGCGGCCTCTTCACCTTCCGCCTCGGCGGGGGCAGGCGAGGTGGCACCCCCGAGGGGGTTCTCGATGCGCGGGATCTCCCGCCCGATCAGTCGCTCGATGGCGGCGACGAGCTTCTCGTCTGCCGGTGTCGCGATGGTCAGCGCCTTGCCCGTCCGGCCGGCGCGCCCGGTGCGGCCGATGCGGTGGACGTAGTCCTCGGGGTGCGTCGGCACGTCGAAATTGAAGACATGGCTGACGCTCGGGATGTCGAGCCCGCGCGCCGCCACGTCCGAGGCGACCAGGAAGCGGATCTCGCCCTCGCGGAAGCCGTCGAGCACCTTCATGCGTGTCGTCTGGTCCAGATCGCCGTGAATGGCGGCGGCGTTGAGCCCGTGCTTGCGCAGCGACTTGGCGACGATGTCGACATCCACCTTTCGGTTGCAGAAGACGATGGCGTTGGTGCAGGCCTCGCCCTCGGCCGCGATGAGCGCGCGGAGCAGCTCTCGCTTTTCCTTTGCCGCGCGGTCACGCCGGCTCGGGCGAAGGAAGACAAGGCCCTGTTCGATCGTCTCGGAGGTCGTCGACTGGCGGGCGACCTCGACGCGGGCGGGGTTCGAAAGGAAGGTCTGGGTCAGACGCTCGATCTCGGATGGCATGGTGGCCGAGAAGAACAGCGTCTGCCGGGTGAAGGGCGTCAGCTTGAAGATGCGCTCGATGTCGGGAATGAAGCCCATGTCGAGCATCCGGTCAGCCTCGTCCACGACCATGATCTGGACGCCGGTCAAGAGAAGCTTGCCGCGTTCGAAATGGTCAAGAAGGCGGCCCGGCGTCGCGATGAGGACATCCACGCCGCGATCGATCAGCCGATCCTGGTCCTTGAACGAGACGCCGCCGATCAGAAGCGCCTTGGTAAGCTTGGTATACTTGGCGTAGATGTCGAAGTTCTCGGCCACCTGCGCGGCAAGCTCTCGGGTCGGACAAAGGACCAGGCTGCGCGGCATGCGGGCCCGCGCCCGTCCCTTCGACAGGATCGTGACCATCGGCAGCACGAAGCTGGCGGTCTTGCCGGTGCCGGTCTGGGCGATGCCAAGAACGTCGCGCCCCTCGAGCGCCGGCGGGATGGCCCCGGCCTGAATGGGCGTCGGCTCTTCATAGCCGGCTTCCTCGATTGCGCGAAGCACCTCGGGCGCAAGGCCAAGTTCGGAAAATTTCATGTGGTCGTCGTCTCTCGTGTGGCTGATGCGGCAGATGTGGCCGCAGTTCCCCACGCGGCCCCGGCGCCCGAATTGACGCCCTTCGGATAGGGGTCATATGCGTCACGGGCGTCGAACTGTCAACTTTTGGCGTCGAAAGGCCACATGCAGCGCGGCCTTTCGTGCCGAAACGCAACAGTCCGTGGCCGGGCGGCGCCTAGACCATCAGCTCTTTCGTGGCCGAAAGCCGAAGCTCGGGGTAGTCGCGTTCGATGCGGTCGATGTCCCACTGAAGGCGCGTCATGTAGACGACGTCGCCGTCATTGTCGTGTGCGACGTGACCGCGGTTGGCTGCCACGAAACGATCGACGGCGTCGCGCGGCCCCGAGACCCAGCGCGCCGAGGTGAACTGCGTCGGCTCGAAGCGGACGGGGAGGCCGTATTCCTGTTCGATGCGGCTTGCCAGCACCTCGAACTGAAGCGGGCCGACGACCCCGACGATGAAGCCCGAGCCGATGAGCGGCTTGAAGACCTTGGCGGCGCCTTCCTCGGCGAACTGCATCAGGGCCTTGTCCAGATGCTTGGCCTTCATCGGGTCGGCGGCGCGAACGGCCTGAAGAAGCTCGGGCGCGAAGGACGGAATGCCCGTGAAGCGGATGGCTTCGCCCTCGGTCAGGGCGTCGCCGATGCGCAGCTGGCCATGGTTCGGGATGCCGATGATGTCGCCGGCCCAGGCTTCTTC
>RFGD01000380.1 GCA_003696705.1 Alphaproteobacteria bacterium
CCCTTCGGCCCATGGCATGCGATCCCGGCGCCCGCGTGGCGGCAACTGCGCATCACCAATGTCCGCAAGGGGCAGGCCAGCGTCGGCGCGAATATCGTGCACGACATCCATATCCTGCCGCCGGATGCCGACGCACAAATTCCGACCGGGATGCCGGGCCGCCCCAGCAGCGGCAAGGAAATCATCGACGCGGAGTTCCAGCGACGGGTGGCTGCCGAGAAGATGGAAGGCAGCCTTGCCTCCCAATGCCGGGTGCTCGCGGAGTGGTATCGCACCACCTATCCACGACAAAGATGTCCCACGCCCAAGACCATCGAGAACAACCTGCGTCCGGCGTGGCGCGCGGCTCATCGAAGGACTGAGTAATCCCCTGAAATTATTGGCGCGGGGCCATTTTCGGGGCGGTTTTTCGGGGGCCTGAAGGTCGGCATCTCTCGGGCATCGGCGGCGCGTTGCGTCGCCTGGCACGAAGGAGACGCCGATGACCCACCCCCTTGCACCCGGAGGCGCCGAGAGCGCCGCGACCGTCGCACCGCCCACCGATTTCCTCGACGGGTTCATCTCCGAGGAAGAATACGCCGCCCGCCGGGGGGTCAGCCTGCGCACCTGCCAGCGCGACCGCCAGCTGCGCCAGTCCCCGCCCTATGTCGTGATCGGCCGGCGCGTCTATTATCGCATCGAGGCAGTGCGGGAATGGCTCCTCGCCCGCGAGCAGGCCGCAGACCGCAAGCCGAGCGTCCCGCGCGCCGGGAGGGGCCGATGACCGCCCCCGCAACGCTTGCGCCCGACCTGATGGTGGGCGCCGCCGAGATCGCCCGCTTCATCTACGATTCCGACGAATTCCGGTTTCAGCGCCGCGTCTACTACCTCTGCACCCGCGCCAAGCGACCGTTGCCGCATTTCCGGCTGGGCCACCGCATCGCCACGCGCCGCTCCACGCTGATGGACTGGATCGCTTTGCAGGAGGGCGACGCCCATGCCTGACACGCCCATCCAGTTCACCGGCTCGATCCTCGAGCAGCTGGAAGCCAAGGTCGCCGCGGAGGCCGAACATCTGCTGCCCATCGTCCACGCGATCCGCGATCACGG
>RFGD01000381.1 GCA_003696705.1 Alphaproteobacteria bacterium
GGCGGCAAACGCCCCAGCAAATGTCCGCCACGCCTCTGCATCATCTGACGCCTCCGGCAAAACAAGCGTCTCCAGTTCCGCCCTGAACGCTGCCAATCCAAAATTGTCTGCAACTTGAAGGGCGAGGTCGAGGGCGAGGGCGAGGGCGAGGGCGCGGTCGAGGGCGAGGGCGAGGGCGAGGGCGCGGGCGCGGGCGCGGGCGCGGAAAAGCAGAAAGGCGCGCAGCGCAGGCGGTCTGTAGGCCGCCTGCGTCTGCGCGCCTTTCTGCGTGGCCCAATGGAGCAGGGCCAGGAGTTGTGCGTCATCCGCCAGCAGCCGGGGCGCGGCTTCCAGGTACAGTTCGCCAAATTCAGTCGCGTCGTCCAGCATTCCCGCCGTCAGCAAAAAGACTTCCCGCCAGCGGTCATCCCCCACATACCGCATCAGCCGGGCCACCGTGCCCCGCTTCTCATTGTCCACAATGTACCGCGCCGCATAATACTCTTGCAGCGTCAAATGGGAAAAAGAGTGAATCCCCCGCGCCCGCTCCACAAAAATGCCGTGCTGCGCTTCCATTGCCCGCAGCACCCGCTCCCCGTCCGGCTCTTCCAGCCCCGGCACTCCTTGCAGGTAAGCTTCAATCAGGCGCACCACTTTCTTTTCCGGCAAAAAGTATTCCCCTTTTTCAAAAGTCTCTGCGGCAATGTGGGCCAGCAACTTTTGCTTGTGCTTCAGGGAAAGCTGCTTGTACACCGTATCTCGCGCAATGTTGCGGCTGCTGTCCCATTTTACCAGCAAAGCCCGCGTCGCTTCCTCGTAAATCTCATCCCGGTTGGGCGGAAATTCGCCCCGTTCTTCATACACCAGGCAAAGCATCGCCAACAGCAAGGGAACCTGCGCCAATTCCCGCACCGCTTTGTTTTCCTCATCCTCCAGCAGCGCTTTGCGGCAGTTTTGCCGCTTCACTTCGTCATAAACAAACCATTGGTCAATGTAACGCCCCATCTGTTCCGTATCAAAATCGGCCATCTCCACGTATTCAAACTGGGTAAAGGTGTAATCGGTTGCCGCCACCCGGCAGGTCAACAAAATAGGGCAGTCGCTGTACTGGTAGACAAAATCATTCAACCGCCGGATTAAATCCGCCCGCTTGTTATCCGCCAGATTCACCTCATCCAGCCCGTCAAATAACACAATCGCCTCTCCGTTTTGCAGCAGCCGCTCCACAAACGTTTCCGCTTTAGGGAATTGATGCACCTCAAATTGATGCACAATAAAGGGCACAATCGCCATCCCACTGTCAGAAAGTTCCTTGAGCGTGACAAAAACCGGCGTCTTTTTGATTTCCCGCTCAATAGCCCGTAAAGCCGTATGCTTGAGAAACGTCGTCTTCCCCGCCCCCGGTTTGCCCAGGATAAACAACTTGTCATGTTCCGCCACCAC
>RFGD01000382.1 GCA_003696705.1 Alphaproteobacteria bacterium
CCCGCTGCCCGCGCCATCCTTCCGATCCGTCCGCGCGCGCGCGGAGCGACCGGTCGACGTGAGGCCCGAACAGCTTGCCGAAACGCTGGCGGCACGGCCGCGACGGCTCCAGATCGGGGCGCCCGAGGCAGAGGTCGAGGCCAAGGCGGCCGAAAATACCCCCCTGCCCCTTACCGAAAAGGTCGTCGTCGGCCCCGCGGAAGGGGCGAAGGCGGGATCGATCGCCCGTGCCCTTGCCGCGCCTGCATCGGGCCCCGGAAGGTCCGGACCCGCAACGTCCGCCCCCGGGAAATCGGCGCCGGCCGGCGGCGGAAAGATGGTCTTTGGCACCCCCGACGGCGCATTTGCCGATGCCGGCCGTGGCCGGCTTCTCCTCGTCATCATCGCCGGCCTTGTCGCGATTGCCGCGATCGTCGCCATATGGGCGTTGATGCGGCTGCCCGATGTCGGCTCGGCCGTGCCGCTCGACGACGACGCCGAGCCCGGGGTCGAAACGGCCATCCCGGTTCCGGTCCCGGCCGCGCCCCCCGAAGACGAGGACGCGCCGTCGAACGCGACGACACCGGCCGCGCCGCCGGTGTCGGGAACCCGCCTTGCCGCCAAGTCGCCCGGCCTGACGGCGCCGGATTCAGACACGGCGCCCGGGGATGGCCCGGGTGGCGCGGTGCCGACCCTGCCTCGGGCGCGCTCGACCACACCCGACGCCCCCAAGGTTGCCCGGTCGGACGACCGCGATACCGAGCCCGAACTCCCGCCGTCCGAAGCGACCGCCCCCGCCGCGTCGATGGCGGCCCGGGTGACGGCGCCCGGCAGCGCCGACACGTCTCCAGCCGTCGACACTGCGACGCCGGCACCCCCGGCGCCCGCCGGCCCGCCTGTGGTGGCGACGGCCGCCCCCGCACGGCGGCCGACAGCCCCGGCCATGGATGCGCTTGACGAGATCCGCGTTGCCACGGCCGAGCCCTTCCAGACAGGCGACGCGCCCGACGCCTTGTTCGACGTGCCGGCGCAGACCGACACCGCGCCGCGCCACCGGGGTGTCCCGGCCCCGGCTGGCACGCGGTATGTCCTTGACGCAAGGGGGCTCATCGTCCCCACGGCCGAAGGCGTCGTGACACCCGATGGCATCCGCCTCGTCGCCGGACGCCCCGACCGGGTGCCGCCGCTTCGCCCCGGATCCGACAAGACGCCCGAGGGCCCCGACAGCTCGGACGAGGTCGCCGCCCCCGAAACCGACGTTGCATGGCTTGCCGCAGTGGCCCGGGCCACGCCAAGGCTTCGTCCCGACGCACTGACGACGGCTGAAGTTGCCGAGGCAGACGCCGAAACGCCGGTCCCGACGGCGGCCGAAGACGAAACGGCCGAGGGCGCCGAAGCGCTCGCGCTTGCGGAATCGCCGGTGCCAAGGCTTCGGCCTCGGGGCCTTCTGCCCGTGGTCAAGCTGGGCTCGCTTCCCACGACGACGGCGCCCTCATCGGGGCGGTCGGTTGCGCCGCCACTTCCCACCAAGGCTTCCGTCGCGCGGCGGGCAACCGTGGAAGGGGCGCTCGATCTCGGCCGGCTGTCGCTCATCGGCGTCTTCGGGCAACCGAACAACCGTCGCGCCGCCGTGCGCACGCCGACGGGCCGTATCCTGAAGGTCAAGGTCGGCGACCCGCTTGACGGCGGCAAGGTGACGGCCATCGGCGAAGGCGAGCTTCACTACAAGAAGGGAAGTCGCGACCTGGTTCTGAAGATGCCGAATCTGCGATAGGGCCGCGCCCTAGAGCAAGAGCCAGCTGCCAAGCCCAAGGAAGGCCAGGAACCCGACCACATCCGTGACCGTCGTCACGAACGGCCCTGAGGCCAGCGCCGGGTCGATCCCCAGCTTGTCGAGAAGGATCGGCAGCGTCACGCCGGCAATCCCCGCCGCCATGAGCGTGAGCGTCATCGCAAGGGCGATCACGACGCCGATCATCGGCTGGCCGAACCACAACAGCGTCACGACGCCCATGATCGCCGCGAAGGCCGCGCCGTTTGCAAGACCGACCAGGAGTTCCCGACGCACGACGCGCCAGGCGTTGGCCGCGGTCAGATCCCGCGTGGCGATGGCGCGGACGGCAACCGTCATGGACTGTGTGCCGGCGTTTCCGCCCATCGAGGCGACGATGGGCATGAGCACCGCAAGCGCCACGATGGCCTGGATCGTGTCCGAGAAATGGTTGATGACCAGCGACGCCAGGATCGCGGTCAGAAGGTTGACGAACAACCACACGAACCGCTGGCGCGCGATCTCGAGCACGGTATCCGAGAGGCTTTCCTCGCCGCCGACACCGGCAAGAAGGAGGAGGTCCTCCTCGGCCTCTTCGTCGAGAACGGCCATGGCGTCGTCGATGGTGATGACACCGATGAGGCGTCCGTCCTCGTCGACGACCGGCGCGGTAATCATGTGATAGTGGTTGAAGAGATAGGCGACGTCTTCCTGGCTCTGCGTTGCCTTGATCGTCCTGATGTCCTCGTCGACGATGTCGCCAAGCGGCGTGTCGCGCTTCGAGGCCATGATCCGGCCAAGGGGCACAAGGCCGATCGGGCGCATCTTGGGATCGACAAGGATGACGTGATAGAACTGCTCGGGAAGCTCCCTGGCCGCACGCATGAAATCGATCGTGTCGCCGACGGTCCAGTGGGTCGGCGCGATGACGAATTCGCGCTGCATGAGGCGCGCGGCCGATTCCTCGGGATAGGACAGCGCGTCCTCGACCGCGGCCCTGTCGGCAGCCGAAAGGGCGCGGAGGATCTCGATCTGCTGATCCTTTTCGAGATCCTCGACCAGATCCACCAGATCGTCGGTTTCGAGTTCCCGCACCGCGTCGGCCACGACCGCCGGGGCAAGGTATTCGAGCACCTCTTCGCGGACGCCTTCCTCGAGTTCGGACAGCACCTCGCCGTCGATCTCGCGCCCCCAGAGCGACAGGAGCCGCGCCCGATCGTCCGAATCCATCTGTTCGAGGATGTCGGCGACATCCGCCGGATGGAGCTCTTCCAGAAGGGCGATCAGGGCCTCGCGGTCACCGCGCTCCACGGCCTCGAGGACGGCCCCGCGCATCTCTCTCGCGCGTGCCTTTTCCGTCGCCGCGTCTTCGGCCGCCGGGTCGAGCACGTGAAGCTGATCGTCTCTCTCGCTCATCCCTGCCTCCCTTGCGCTCCGACACGCGCGCAACATAGGGGCTTGGCCCGGAAATCAACAGCCGGTTCGGAAAAAAATGGCGCAAACGTCCGGCGCCGTTCCCCCGCGCCCACGCGCCGCCCTTTCGGCAGGATGCCGAACGCGCTAATGAGAAGCCCGCCCTGCGGCACGGAGCCACGCCATCGGGGGAGAAGATGACCGAAATCCTTCTGGGGCAAACCCTGTCCTTTGCGGCCGACCCGTTCAGCGAAGGCCCCCGCGCCGCCCGGCACGAACGTCGCGGCGCCGTGGCGATTGCGGAGGGCGTGATCCGGGACGTCGGTCGGGCCGAGGAGGTGCGCGCGCGGCATCCGGGGGCAAGGGTCACCGACCTTGGCGATGCGCTTCTGTCGGCCGGCTTTGTCGACGCCCATGTCCACTATCCCCAGACCGCCATCATCGCCAGCTGGGGCAAGCGCCTGATCGACTGGCTCGAGACCTACACATTTCCGGAAGAAATGCGCTTTGGCGATCCCGCCCATGCCCGGGCCATCGCGGAACGCTACCTCGACATCGTGCTCGCCCATGGCACGACGACGGTGGCGAGCTACTGCACCAGCCACCCGGAAAGCGTCGACGCCTTCTTCGAGGCGGCGGCGGCGCGCAACATGCGCGTTGCCGCGGGCAAGACCTGCATGGACCGCAATGCACCGGCGGCACTTCTCGACACGCCCCGACGCGCCTACGACGAAAGCCTCGCGCTCTTGCGGCGCTGGCATGGCCGGGGCCGGGCCGAATATGTCATCACGCCCCGCTTTGCGCCCACCTCGACGCCCGAACAGCTCGAGGCGCTCGGGGCACTCTGGGCCGCGCATCCCGACTGTCTCATGCAGACGCACCTCTCCGAACAGCTCGAGGAGATCGCCTGGGTCCGTACGCTCTTTCCGGACGCGCGCGACTATCTGGGCGTTTACGAGCGCTTCGGCCTTCTGGGCCCCCGGGCCGTCTATGGCCATGCCATCCACCTGACCGAGCGCGAAATCGCACGCCTTTCCGAGGTCGGCGCCGCGCTCGTCCACTGTCCGACGTCGAACACGTTCATCGGGTCGGGGCTCTTCGACCTTGCCGGGCTGGCCGGTGCCGGCCCGCGCATCGGGCTCGCCACGGATACCGGCGGTGGCTCGTCCTTCTCGATGCTGCGCACCATGGCCGCCGCCTACGAGATCGGCCAGCTCCGGGGACATGCACCACACCCGGCCGAGCTCTGGTGGCTCGCCACCGAAGGTTCGGCGCGGGCGCTGCGCATGGATGACCGCATCGGCAACCTTGTCCCGGGCCGAGAGGCCGACATCATCGCCATCGACCTGCGTTCGACACCGGCGATCGCGCAGCGCGCCGACCGGGCCGACGACTTCTGGGAAATGCTGTTTCCGACCATCATGATGGGCGACGATCGCGCCATCCGTACCGTGCGGGTGGCCGGCGTCGAGCCACGAACGGCGGCGTCGGGCGCCTAGCCGTTCCGTTCGCCCCCCTGGAGGATGCGCATCGCGGCGGCGTGAACGTCCCGGTTCGCCGCCGCCAGGATACGACCGCCCCCGCCCGCAGGCCCGCCGTCCCAGGTCGTCACGATGCCGCCTGCGGCCTCGATCAGGGCGATCGGCGCCTGCACGTCATAGGTGTGAAGTCCGGCCTCGACCACAAGATCGATCTGGCCCAGGGCAACAAGCGCATAGGCGTAACCGTCGAAGCCGAACCGCGTCAGGCGGACGGCCGAGGAGAGGGCCTCGAAACGCGCACGCTCTGCGGGGGTCCCGACCTCTGGGAAGGTCGAGAAGAGGATCGCCTCGGACAGAGGGCGCGCCCTGCGCGTCGCCAGGGGACCTGCCCCTTGCGGGCCCTCGAATCCGGCCTTTCCGAAGCCGCCCCAGAACCGTTCGCCGATATAGGGCTGGTCGACGATCCCGAACACGGCGCGGTCGGCGACCGTCGCCGCGATC
>RFGD01000066.1 GCA_003696705.1 Alphaproteobacteria bacterium
CGGACGGGCCGGCCCCCGGCAAGCCTTCGTCTTGTGCGTGAAGAGGGTGGCAAGCCCCGGCTTGCCGATGCGCCCGGGCTGACGTTCAGCCTGTCGCATTCCGACGGGCACGCCGCGCTGGCCATTGCGTCGGGATGGCCGGTCGGCATCGACCTCGAGGCCATCCGGCCCATTGACGAAGGGACGATGCTTCGCGCCCTGTCGCGGGCCGAAGGCGACCGGCTTCTTGCCATGCCGCCCGCGGCCCGCCAGGACGTCTTCTTCGCGTTCTGGACCCGGAAGGAAGCGGTCGCGAAGGCCACTGGCCAGGGGTTTGGCATCGAGCCGGCTGCGATCGAGACGGGGCCGGGCCCGGCCGCGGCGCGGGTCGAGGTGCCCGGACAGGGCGCCTGGCGCGTCGTCTCGCTGACCGCGGACGCGGGTCTGGCGCCGCCGGCCGGTTTCGCCATGGCCGTGGCGGTGCCCGATGGCGCGGGCGCGCCGGCCTTCGCGCCCATTCCCGGCCCCGGTGAACCCTGAGCGGGGCGCCGACACGGGGTTCCGGCCCGGGCCCATGCGCTCCGGGTCTTCCGGGCTCAGGAGGCGCGCGCCTCCCGGCCCCGCATGCGCCCGTCCAGATAGTCCTCGAGCCGCGGGATTGCCGGGTGCCCTTCGCCCCCGGTCGCCCGCGTCTCGCTGGCGCGAAGGTGCGCGGCAAGTTCGGTGACGCTCGGGTGCGCAATGATGTCCCGGGCGCGAACCTCCAGCCCCTCGTCAATGAGACGCGCCGCCAGGCGGAAGATGGCGAGCGAATCGACCCCGAGCGCGAAGAGCGAGCGGTCGGGGTCCAGCCCTGGGATGCCAAGAACCTCGGCAAAGAGGCGCAAGAGGCGCTCGTCAAGGGCGGCCGCGTCAGGCAAGAGCGCCTTGGCCGGGCCTTGGGGGGCGCCCGGCTCGGGTCGTGCCGGCGGGTCCATCGCGGCCGCATCGTCAGGCGCCGGAAGCCGCTTTCGGTCGAGCTTTCCGTTCAGCGTTCTTGGCAGCGCATCCAGAACAACCCAGCGGGTCGGCACCATGTATTGCGGCAGCCGCTCGGCCAGGGCTGCGGCCATGTCGGCCTCGGCCGGAAGCGCGGCCCCCTTCCGGGCCACGACATAGGCGACCAGCTGATCTCCGCGGGACGAGGGTTTGACCGCAGCCGCCGCGTGTTCGACGCCCGGCACGGCGCGAAGGGCCGTCTCGACCTCGCCAAGCTCGATGCGGAAGCCGCGCAGCTTGACCTGGCTGTCGCGGCGACCAAGAACCTCGATGCTGCCGTCGGGCCGGCGCCGGGCAAGATCGCCGGTGCGATAGAGGCGCTCCCTCTCGCCGGCGATCTCGACCTCGCGGAAGGCCGCCCGGGTCAGATCGTCCCGCCCAAGATAGCCGAGGGCAAGGCCCGCGCCGCCGATGTTGAGCTCGCCCACCACCCCGATCGGGGCAAGCCGGTCCCGGTCGTCAAGGACGTGGAGCCGGGTGTTGTCGATCGGGTAGCCTACCGGAATGGGCCCATCGCCCGGCTCGACCCGGGCAACCGACGACCAGATCGTCGTTTCGGTCGGCCCGTACATGTTCCAGAGCTCGGCCCCGCTCGACATCAGCGATCGGGCAAGATCGCGCGGCATGGGTTCGCCGCCGCAGAGGATGCGAAGCCCCGGGGGCGGCGTGAAACGCGCCTCGACCAGAAGTCCCCAGAGCGTCGGCGTTGCCTGCATGACCGTGATGTCGCCGCGGGCGACCCGCCGGATGAGCCGCCGGCCGTCAAGGACGTCATGCTTGTCGGCGAGGACGCATTTGCCCCCTGTCACAAGCGGCAGAAAGATCTCGAGAACGGCGATGTCGAAGCTGACGGTCGTGACCGACAGGATGGCGTCGTCAGGGCCGAAACCCGGCGTCTTCTGCATGGCGCGCAGGAAATTGACCACGGCGCGATGCGGAATGACGACGCCCTTCGGCGTTCCCGTGGACCCCGAGGTGAAGATCACATAGGCCGGCGCGTCCGCGCGCGCGGCGCTGCCCGGGGGCGGCGTGGCCTCGGCCGCTCCGGGGGCGATCGGCACCGCCCCGGCTGCGGCAAGGCGCGCGGATAGTTCGGGATCGTCGCAGATCACGTGACGGCTGCCGGCGGCCTTCAGGATCGCCTCGAGCCGGGCCGGCGGGTGCGCCGGGTCCAACGGCACGTAGCTGTTGCCTGTCATGAGCACCGCAAGAAGCGCGACCGGCAGATCGACCGAGCGCGACATCGCAACGCCGATCGGCTGTGGCGCCGGCCCGATCCTGGCGGACAGCGTTCCGGCAAGTGCGCTCGCCCGGCGGGCCAGGGTCGCATAGTCGAGCGTTTCGTTCCCCGCCTCGACCGCGACTTTCGTCGGGCTTCGTGCCGCCTGGTCAAGGACGAGCCGGTCGAGCGTGCGCGGTGGCACCTCGGGCACGTCGGTGTCGTTCCAGCGCCGGGCAAGGCGGCGCGCTTCGTCCGGCGCAAGCGTCGGCACCGAGGTCAGCGGCGCTGCCGGGTCGGCGTCGGCCAGCCCCTCGAGAAGCGTGCAGAAATGGCCAAGCCAGCGGTCGATCGTCTCGGGGTCCAGAACCTCGGCATTGAAGTCGGCCCAGATCTCGATCCCCTCGTCGTCGCCCAGGGCGTTCAGGAAAAGATCGAAATTGCTCGCCGCCTTCGCGTTCAGCTCCACCCGGGCCTCGACCCCCGGGATGCGCGGCAGCGGCCGCCGCTCTTGATAGTTGAACTGGACCGTGGTCAAGGGAAGCCGGTCGACGGTTCTGGGGATCTCTCTCTGCCGAAGGATCTCGCCCAGGGTGGTGCGCTGGTGGTCGAGCGCACCGAGGACGCTGTCGCGAACCCTGTCGAGGCAGTCGGCGACCGTCGCGGCCTCGTCGAACCCGAGGCGCAGGGGCAGAAGGTTGACCCGGTGGCCGACAAGTGGGCCGGCGCCGGCGCTCTCGGCGGTGCCGACGGGGATGCCAAGGACCAGGTCCCGGGCCCCCGAAAGGCGAGAGACGAGAAGACCCGCCGCGGCGGTCATGAGCGCGAACATCGTGGTCCCTTGCCGGCGCGCCGTGGCGGCAAGCCGCCCGGCAAGCCCGACCGGCACGCGCCGGCGTCGTGTCCCGCCGGCGAAGCTGCGCCGCACCGGCCGCGGGCGATCAAGCGGCAGGGGCGTGGGCGACGGCGGGTCGGCAAGCACGGCTTCCCAATAGGCAAGATCGGCGTCATGGCTTCTCTCGGCCTCGGCGCGCGCCCAGGCGGCGAACGACCGGGCTTCGGGAAGTTCCGGTTCCCGCCCGGACGCGAAGGCGGCGGCTGCCGTGATGGTCTCGGCGATAAGGGTTGCCGACGACGCGCCGTCGCAGACGATGTGATGGCACGACAGGACCAGTGTGGCGCGGTCGGGCCCGTCTTGCACGAGATGGGCGCGGAAGACGGGCCCCCCGACAAGATCGAAGGGGGTTCGCGCCTCGGCCTCGAGGATGCGGGCAACGGCCGCCTGCGCCGAGGGGGCGTCGTCGAAGTGCTCGGTGGGCAACTCGACCGGGTGCGGCGGCAAGACCCGGAAGCCCTTTCCGCTGGCCGCGAAGCGGGCACGAAGGGCGTCGTGGCGCGCGGCAACGTGATTGACGGCGCGGCGCAGCGCCTCGGGGTCGACCGCGCCCTTCAGGTGGACCGCAAAGGTCTGGTTGAAGGCGATCGAGGCATGGGCGCCCAACTGATCGGCAAGCCAGATCTCTTGCTGTGCTTGTGTGAGCGGCACAAGGTCATCGGCGGGGGCGGGCGTGCGGTCACCGGCGCTGTTGGTGCCGGATCCGAAAGCCGGCCGGGACGGCCGCGCGGCGGACGAGCCGTCGGCCGCGGTATCCGCTCTGCCGAGCCCGCCGGGATCGGGACGGGCGGAGGACATGCCAGCCGCCCGCCCGATCTCTGCCTCGAGATGGGTGACCAGCGCATCGACCGAGGAATGTCGGGTCACGAGTTCGCGGAAGGTCAGCGCGACGTTCAGCTCGCTCGCGATGCGCGTCGCGATCTGGCCGAGAAGAAGCGAATCGAAGCCGAGGTCGAGAAACGGCGTCGACCACGCGTCGGGCTCGATCCCTTCGCCCGACTCGGCCTCGATGATCGCAAGAAGCCTCGCGCGGACGGGATCGGCCGCGGCTGCGTGCCCGTCGCTCTCCGGCGGCGCCGCTTCGGGCCTCGCCCCCTCGTCAGGGGCGGCAGGGGCGGAGCCGTCGGAAAGCCGTTCCACGTCGGCGGTGTCCCGTTCCGCGGCCTCCTCGGGCGGGTCGACCCAGCAGCGCACCCGCTCGAACGGGTAGGTCGGCAGCGGAACCCGCCGCCCCGCCGGGCCGCAGGCCCGCAGATCGACCGAGGCGCCGGCCGACCATAGCCGGCCCAGGGACGACAGGAACCGTTCTGCATCCTCGGCCTCGTCATGCCGGTCGTGGCCCGGAAGCGTGTCGACGATGGCGCGGCGCGCGCCTGCCGGGACCGACTGGGCCAGAAAAGCCGAAAGCGTGCGGCCGGGGCCGCATTCGACGAAGATCGGCGGCTCGGGAAGCTCGGCCGCCGCCGTCGACGCCGCCGCGGCGAAGCGCACGGCGCCTCGGCACTGGCGCGCCCAGTATTCGGGATCCGTCGCCTCGGCCGGGTCAAGCCGGGCACCTGTAAGGGTCGAGTAGATCGGGATGCGCGGCGGCGACAGGCGCACGTCGGCCAGGACCTTTTCGAGCGATCGGGCGGCGTCGGCCATGGACGCGGTGTGGAACGCATGCGACGTGCGAAGCCGCGCCGACTGGATCTCCAGTTCCGAGAGGCGCCCGGCCAGGGCGTCAATGGACGCGTCCGGACCGGCGACGACGGTAAGCCTTGGCGCATTTTCGGCAGCGATCTCAAGATCGGGGAAGGCCCCGAGAAGCGGCAGAAGGGCGTGGGCATCGGCCCGCACCGAAAGCATGGCGCCCGCCGGCGCGGCCTGCATCAGACGCCCGCGGGCCGCGACGACGCGAAGCGCGTCGCCCTCGTCCATGACGCCGCTTGCGACCGCCGCCACGAACTCGCCCAGCGAATGGCCGAGAAGCGCGTCGGCCCTGATGCCGCGCGCCTCCAGAAG
>RFGD01000383.1 GCA_003696705.1 Alphaproteobacteria bacterium
ACGATCAACGGCCGGAAGGTCTATGTCTTCAGCCAGGATTTCACGGTGTTCGGCGGCTCGTTGTCCGAGACGCACGCCCAGAAGATCTGCAAGATCATGGACATGGCCGTGCAGAACGGCGCGCCGATCATCGGCATCAACGATTCCGGCGGCGCCCGCATCCAGGAGGGGGTCGCTTCGCTGGCCGGTTATGCCGAGGTCTTCCAGCGCAACATCCTGGCGTCCGGCGTCATTCCGCAGATCTCGCTCATCATGGGGCCTTGCGCGGGCGGGGCGGTCTATTCGCCGGCGATGACCGACTTCATCTTCATGGTCCGCGACAGCTCTTACATGTTCGTGACCGGGCCCGACGTGGTGAAGACCGTGACCAACGAGATCGTCAGCGCCGAAGAACTTGGCGGCGCGCGGACGCACACGACACGCTCGTCCGTTGCCGACGGGGCCTTCGACAATGACATCGAGGCCCTGCTAGAGGCGCGGCGGCTTGTCGATCTTCTGCCGCTGTCGAACCGAGAGCGCCCCCCGGTCCGGCCCTTCTTCGACGACCCGGCGCGGATCGAGCCAAGCCTCGACACGCTGGTGCCGACGAACCCGAACCAGCCCTACGACATGAAAGAACTTGTCGTGAAAGTGGCCGACGAGGGGGATTTCTTCGAAATCCAGGCCGATTTTGCGAAGAACATCATCACGGGCTTTATCCGGCTCGAAGGCCAGACGGTTGGTGTCGTGGCCAACCAGCCGATGGTCCTGGCCGGGTGCCTGGACATCGACTCGAGCCGGAAGGCCGCGCGTTTCGTGCGCTTCTGCGATGCGTTCGAGATCCCGATCCTCACCTTCGTCGACGTTCCCGGGTTTCTGCCCGGCACCGCTCAGGAATATGGCGGTGTCATCAAGCACGGCGCCAAGCTTCTGTTCGCCTATGGCGAGGCAACGGTGCCGAAGGTCACCGTCATCACCCGCAAGGCCTATGGCGGCGCCTATGACGTGATGAGCTCGAAACACCTGCGCGGCGACATCAACTATGCCTGGCCGACGGCCGAGATCGCGGTCATGGGGGCCAAGGGCGCCGTCGAGATCCTCTATCGCAACGAACTCGACGACCCCGAAAGGATCGCCGAGCGCCAGCGCGAATACGAGGCGCGCTTTGCGAACCCGTTCGTCGCCGCCGAGCGCGGGTTCATCGACGAGGTCATCATGCCCCATTCGACCCGGCGCCGGGTGTGCCGGGCCTTCGCGGGGCTCCGAACCAAGAAGCTGACGAACCCGTGGAAGAAGCACGACAACATTCCCCTTTGATGGCCTTGGCGACGGCCATGCCTGCGCCGGGCCCGAAAGGGGCGCCCCCGGCGTCCATCGCGCCCCTGGCCTGCGGCCGGGTGCGCCCTGGTGCCGCTGTGGTCGTCCGACTGTGGGAAACCGTTGAAAGTTGGGCTATCATGAGGCCCTGTCGGGGGCGCGAACTTGCGCCGCCGACGCGCGGTGCGGCCGCCGGGCCACCGAGTGAGCGCCGCGACAACAAAGGTAAAGGGAGTGAACCATGTCGAAGGGAATTTTCGCGCTCGTTCTTCTGGGTCTTGTCACCGCCGTCGGCGCCTGCTCGCGTCAGCCTGCGGAAGAGCCCATGGCGGCCGAGCCCATCCAGCCCGAGCCGACCTACAACAAGTACTGATCCGCTCTGTCGCCGCGCGGCCGTCGTGGTCGCGCGGCGCTTCGCCGCGACAGCAATCGGCGCGGTCACCGTCGCGGGCGGGCGGGCGCCTGCGTGCCATGGCCTGCCGGGGGTGGCGCCATGCTGAAGCACCGTGGCTTCCCGAGCCGTCTTCCCGGCACCGATTACCAGTTCACGATCCGGCGCGCCCGGCCGGGCAAGGCGGCCCGGATCTTCCGGCGAGAGCGCTATGCCGACCGGCGCCCGGCCGACCGGCGCGCGGACGCCGCCTTTCTGGCCGCTCTCTGGCAGCACTTCGGTGACGAGCCCTTCGTGCGCGGCAATCTCGACGCGGGGCGGCTGTCCTGGCTTTTCGGTCGCGAGGTCGTCCCGGCCGAAGAGCCTTTCGACCCCGAAAGCTATGATGCGCTTCTGCGGATCGACGTCGAAGTCGCCCGCCAGACGTTCCCCGAGGCCTTTTCCGGCGAGTTTTGGGCATGATTCCGCTCAACCACCGCGATATTGGGCGAGAATCGGCGCAAATCCGCACGCCCTGCAGCCCGGCATTTGCCAGCACGAAAGCTTGTGTCAGGGTGCAGTCAGAGGCGGGTCCCTCCAGCAACTCTTCCGCCTCTGTTAAGTGTAACCGTTACCCTTCCCCTCTTGGGTGGCCTGGTCCTTCAGTGGCCAGGCCACCTTATTCGTGCGGTCGCGTCGCCGGCGGGCGGGATCGTGGCGCGCGCGGGCCCGCTCATCAGCCGTGGGCCGGGACATTCCACTTTGCCTTCGGCGTGCAGTGGCCCCATATATGGGGCAGGGAAAAACCCGAAGGAGGCACTGGAACATGCAGATCAAGGGACTTCTTGTCGGTCTGGTCGCCCTGGGCGCGCTGGCGGGCTGCTTCGAAACCGATTCCGAGCGTGCAGTGGCCGGGGCCGTTGGCGGCGCCGTCGCAGCCGATGTGCTCGACGAGAACGTCGTGGCCGGCGCGGCGCTTGGTGCGGCTGCGGGCGCGCTTTGCGACGACGTCAACCTCTGCCCGCCGAGCTACTGATCGGCGGCTGAAAGCCCGGGCCCTCGGGCCCGGGAACGGCGTGACCGCCGGGCATTGGCGCGCGGCCGTCCGCCCCAGCGTGCGCTCTACCATGCGCCCCTTGCGGTCTGCCGACCTTGCGGCGGCTGACCGGCCTGCATCTTTGCCGCGCCCGGTCACCGGGCGCGCGGCAATTTCCGAAACCACAAGAATTTCCGCGACCCTCCCGCGCCTGGCGCCGGGGGCGTTCGATCGTTCACGTTGCAACGGCCGCCGGCCGGGGCGGCGGGCCTTGTGCCTGCGCCCGGTGCGGATCGGGTTGCGCAGTTCAGGGAAGGATGACGGGGGATGTTCAAGAAGATCCTGATCGCCAACCGCGGCGAGATTGCCCGCAGGGTCATCAAGACCGCGCGCCGCATGGGCATCAAGACCGTCGCGGTCTACTCGGATGCCGACGAGCGCGCGCTTCACGTTCAGATGGCGGACGAGGCCGTGCATATCGGCCCGCCGCCCGCCGCCCAGTCCTACATCGACATCGACAAGATCCTGGCGGCGGTCCGCGGCTCGGGCGCCGAGGCGGTGCACCCCGGATACGGCTTCCTTTCCGAGAACCCCCGTTTCGCCAAGGCGCTCGAGGCCGAGGGCGTTGCCTTCGTCGGTCCGCCCGTCAAGGCGATCGAAGCCATGGGCGACAAGATCACCTCGAAGAAGATCGCCGCCGAGGCGGGCGTGTCCACGGTGCCGGGCTTCATGGGCCTGATCGAGGACGAGGACGACGCCGTG
>RFGD01000384.1 GCA_003696705.1 Alphaproteobacteria bacterium
AGCCGCGCCCCTGCTTTCGCCAGGTGGCATGGTTCTTGTGCTGAAGAAGGGGCAGCCCGCCTGGCCTTGCGGAGATGGGTCGCATTTGTCTGACACCACCCTTCGGGACTGAGCTGCCAATTACGTCCAACGACGGAATGCCCGCATTTTCGTCGGTGGAACCACAGCGTGCCAGGTCGTCACGAAATACCGTGTTCAAACTCACGCAACCGGTTGATGCCTTGTGCAGACAAGCGTCGAACGAGATTGGCCGTCGGGACTCCCTGAATGGCGATGTTTGATCGCACGGCCATCGCCGCGGCGGTACCGGCGGCTTGCCCCATCGCCATGCATTGCGGCATGCCGCGTACCGAGGCGAAGGCGACCGGGTCTGCCGACAAGATGCGACCCGCAAAAACAAGGTTCGTGATCTCTTCCGGCATCAGCGACCGGAACGGAATTGTATAGTACTGGCCGGGCTGGATGGCAGCGTCGTGGGTCATGTCGCCTTGGGCCCGCATCACATCATCGTTGGGATTGTCACAGGCCACAATCCCGTCCTCGAACTTGGTCGCGCATGCCAGATCCGTGCCCGTCAAGCGGTACACGCCTTGCAACTTTCGCGTCTCGCGCACGCCAACCGTTGGTGAAAGCATGGCCATGTGCGCCCGCTCGAAACCTGGAACCTCGGCACGCAGGAACGCAGCCAATTGTTGGCACCTTCGGCGACCCTCTTGCGTCGCAGCGCTGACAGCCTGAGGGTCCGTGCCGTCCACGCCGCGGACATGGACGGAATTGCAAAAGACCGTACCCTCATGAAAGCCTCGCATGAGGTAGAGTTTCTCAAGATCGCGGTGCAGCCGGCCGTCCGCGACGCCAATCGCTGCGTATTTCTGGAAATACGGGTCCGGATCGGCAAATGCGCGATCCCAGTCTACACCGATCATAAGGAAGGAAACCGTCACCGCCATCATGTTGCCCGAAGCGTCGCCCAGAACGTAGGGCACTCCGGCCTTGGCCGAGATGTCGCCGTCGCCCGAACAGTCGATGACGATCTTCGGCCGTATCGTGAAAAGCCCGCAGCGGTCACAGCACGAGACCGATGAAATTCTGGTGCCGTCCATCTCGGGTTCGAGCGCGATGGTTCCCAGCCAGACACGCACACTTGCTTCTTCGAGCATCTCGAACATCGTGAGCGTCGCCACATCATGGTCGTAGATGACTTCCGGCCCGAAGTTTTCCAGCGTGCAGGCACGTTTCTCGGCGGCGGGCGGGTCCATCGAAGCGAGACGATCGGTGAGTTCCTCGAAGATGCCACCGATCATCCGATCCGCCGGATAGGCCCCGCCCCAAGGCATGCCGGGGCAGAACGCCATGACGCCGCCGATCTTGCTGGTCGCTTCCAGCAAGTTGACCTGAAGCCCTTCGCGCGCGGCTGCGACGGCAGCCCCGAAACCGGCCGTGCCGCCGCCAATGACAAGGACGTCAGTGCATTCTGTCTTCATCACTACCCGGCATTCCAGATGCGCAAGGAACCAGCCATTCCAAAACGACGTTAGTCCTGCGTCACCTGACCTGCCACGGAATTTTCTCCAGCCGGAACTGGAGCCCTTTTGGTTGGTGCGCCGACTGGCGCAGGTGGAGCGACCGACCGATGCGCAGAGTTTTCAGGTGACGCGGCGCGG
>RFGD01000385.1 GCA_003696705.1 Alphaproteobacteria bacterium
CCCCAGACCTGAAGCTGCTCGACGGCGGCGGCGCGGAAGGTGTCGCCGGCGGCAATCATCACCGACTTGCCCGCGGCGCGGAACTGGGCGGCCAGCTTGCCGATCGTCGTCGTCTTTCCCGAACCGTTGACGCCGACGACCAGGACGACCTGCGGTCTTTCGGGGAAAAGCGGCAGTGGCCGGGCGACCGGTTCCATGATGCGCGCGATCTCGGCGGCCAGAAGCGCCTTGACCTCGTCGACGGAAAGGCGCCGGCCCATGCGTCCCTCGGCCAGGTTGGCCACCACACGCGCGGCCGTCTCGACGCCCATGTCGGCCGATACCAGCAGATCCTCGATCTCCTCGAGCATCTCGTCATCGAGGACGCGGCGCGGCGCGGCCTGCCGCTCGGCCCGGCCGAGAAGCCGCGCCAGAAGGCCGGCGCGCGGCGCTTCGGGCGCCGGCTCGGCCCCGGCGCCGCCCTCGCGCCCGCCGGCGGCGGCGCCCGGCGCGGGTTCTGACGGCGCGTATTCGGACGGCGCGCCCCCTGGCTCGCCATCGTCGGCGGTGACGTCGGCCGCGGTTGCGGTGACCCCCTGCGCCGCGGCGCCCTCCCGGGCCGCGCCCGTGCCGGCGGCGGCCCCCTCGTCGCTTGCGGGGGCCGTTCCGGGCGTCTCTTCCGCCGCCTCTTCGACGATCGCCTCGAGCCCGGCCTCGAGCTTCGAGGAGGACTTCGTCAGACGATCCTTGAGTTTCCTGAAGAAGGACATGGTGGGCTCCCGCTCGGTTCGGACGATCCCTAGCGCGACGGACGGGCATTGAAAAGCGTATCCGGGCCGCTTGCGCATCGGGTCTATGCAGTCCCGGCGCAGATGGTAACATCGGCGCCATGCTGCAAGCCCGGGCCGCCCTTTATCTTGCCGTCACGCTGCCGCCGGTCATCCTTCTGTTCGCGGCGCCCGCTTGGCCGTGGCTCGCGTGGCTGTCCCTTGCCTGGACGACGCTCCTGGCGGCCGGCCTTGACGAGGCGCTGCCCCTCGGCGCGGCGGCCGGGCGAACGAGCCGCGGTGCCGATGTGGTCGCCCTCATCCTCGGGTTTCTCGCCCTCGGCGTCGTGGCGCTCGTGGTCCTGACGGCCTCGGCGCCGGAAACGGCACGCGGCGCAGCCGTCGGCATCTTTCTGGCCGGCGCGGCCTGGGCCGGACAGACCGGCAATGCCGTCGCGCACGAGCTGATCCACCGCCCGCCTCCCCTTCGCTGGCTTGGGGTCGCCTTCTACTCGACGGTGTTCTTCGGCCACCACGCCACCGCGCACCCGGCCGTTCATCATCGCCACGTCGCCACGCCGGCCGACCCCAACACGGCGCGCCCCGGCGAAAGCTTCTATCGCTTCGCGCGACGCGCCTACGC
>RFGD01000386.1 GCA_003696705.1 Alphaproteobacteria bacterium
TGCCGAGGCTGTAGGCGGTGAACAGCACCACGAGCCCCACCGCCATGAGCCACAGCCCCGGCTGTGCGGCGAACACCAAGGCAAAGCTGGCGCCAAGGCCGAGGAGCGCCAGTGCCGCGAGCCCTCCGGTGCGCGACCGCATCCGGTCCACCAGCCGCCCGAGAAGCGGATCCTGCACGAAATCGAGCACGCGGAGCGCCAGCAAGAGCCCGCCGACCGAGGCCAGCGGCAGCCCCAGCGCAGCCACGAAGCGCGGCAGATGCACGTAAAGCGGCAGCCCGGCCGAGGCCAGAAGCCCCGCCATCAGCGCCACGCGCCAGCGCGCGTCAGTGGGCGCGGGCGACAGGGCGGCCGCCTCAGCCATGCTCGAGCACCACCTGCACGACATCCGTCTGCCCGGTGGCGAAGGCGGCGGCGCAGGCATTGAGGTAATAGCGCCAGGGCCTGAGCGCGGTGGCGTCGAAGCCGTAGTCAGCGAGCCGCCCGGCGCGGGCCTGCATGCGGGCGTCCCATTCGCGCAGGGTGCGGGCATAATCCGCACCAAAGGTGAAGCGGTCCACAACCTTCAGCCCCGCCCGGCGCGCCTCGAGCGCGATCACCGCGTCGCACAGCAGCATCCCCCCGGGGAAGGTGTGATGGCGGATGAAGTCGGTGCCTCGGCGGTAGATGTCGAAGGTGGCATCGGGCACGGTAATCGCCTGGATTACTGCCCGCCCGCCGGGTTTCAGCCGCGCCTTGAGCGTGCCGAAGTAGGTGGGCCAGTAGCGCTCGCCCACCGCCTCGATCATCTCGATCGACACGATGTTGTCGAACTGCCCGGACACGTCGCGGTAGTCCTGCAGGCGGATCTCGGCGCGCCCGTCGAGGCGGGCATCGGCATGGGCCTTCTGGCTGGGCGAGATGGTGATGCCGGTCACCCGGTGGCCGCGCTCGGCGGCGCGCTCGGCAAAGCCGCCCCAGCCGCAGCCGATCTCCAGAAGGCTCCCCGTCGCGGGGCCGAGCTTCTCGAGGATTCGGTCGCATTTGGCCAGCTGCGCAGATTCCAGCGAGGTTTCGCCGCCGGCATAGAGCGCCGAGGAGTAGTGCATCCCCATATCGAGCCACTGGCGGTAGAACTCGTTGCCCACATCGTAATGAGCGCGGATGTTGCGCGCCGCCCCCGCCTTCGAATTCGCGCGCAGGAGCCGGTCCACCGCGCGCAGCGCCAGGCGCATGAGCGGCCGCGGGCGGTCGAACCCGCCAAGCTCGTCCTGATTGATCAGCGCGAGCGCGCACAGCGCCTCGAGGTCGGGACTGTCCCACTCCCCGGCCACATAGGCCTCGCCGAATCCCACATCGCCGCGGGCGCGCGCCGCCGTGACGGCGGCCCAGTCGCGCAGGATCAGCTCGGCTTGCGGCGCGCCGCGCCCGAAGTGATGAACAGCGCCTTCGGGGGTGGTCAGCCGCAGGCTGCCGCGGCGGATCGCCGCGCAGGCATCGAGAAAGGCGGAGCGCACCGAGCGGCGCAGAATCGAAGGGGCCGGCATCGCGACCGGGCGGGCGAAGGTGTCAGTCATGGGCTGGTTTCCTGGGTCGGGGGGGCGGGGCGGTCGCGCCAGCGCGCGCCCTTGAGCGCAAGGCGGGCGGCGTGCCAGTGGATAAGAGCGAGCGTGCGCAACGGCCCCAGTGGATGGCGCAGGAGCAAGGCGAAGGCCGCGCGCCGGGTGAGAGGGGTCAGTGGGCCTTCGAGTGTGGCGGCCACGCCCTCGGGCCCGTTGCGGTGCAGGATGCGGATGTCGAGCGCCTCGGCGCGGATGTCGAAGCGGAAGGCATAGTCACCGGCCACGTCCTGAAATGGCGAGACGTGAAAGATCTTGGCCGCCGTCAGGGTATCCTCCGGCGCGATCGGCCGCCCGTCGGGATTGTGGCAGACATAAGCATGGCGCTCGCCCCAGGTGTTCGTGACCTCGGCGATCACGGCCACGAGCGCGCCGCCCTTCCACGCCAGCCAGAAGCTTACCGGGTTGAAGCTCCACCACAGAAAGCGCGGCGTCGTCAGAAGCCCCAGCCGGTCGGGCCGGATGCCGCGGCGGCCCAGCACCTCGCGCGCCCATGGTGCACCCCGGCCACGCCCGGGCGGGCCGCCGTGGTCAGACTCGCGCACCGCCAGCAGGCCGAACCGCCCCCGGCGCAGCGGCCAGGGCAGCGGCGCGCCATCCTCGGGTTCGGCCTCGGGGTCGATCAGCACCATCTCCACCCGGTGCGACAGGCTGTGGCCCACCGCGCCACGGCGGCGATGGGTGGTGCGCCCGGCAAGGCGCAGGGGCACGGCAGGGAGCGCGCTCATGCGGGCAGCATCCCTTCGGCGCGCCCCGTCCCAGTGGCAA
>RFGD01000387.1 GCA_003696705.1 Alphaproteobacteria bacterium
AAAACGGAAGCGTCACGGCCTACGTCGGCCGCACGGCGGTTGGCCTTGGGCCGCCTTCGCAGGACGGCGGGCGCATCGCGGTGCCGGTTCTGTCGGCGGGCTCCCTTCCCGAGGGGCTGCGTGTTCGCGCCGTCGGCCCGGACCCTGCCGGCATCGAGAGGCCATTGGCCGAGGCGGCGCCCGAGGACGGCGTCGCACGGTTCGACCTTCCCGTCGAGCTGCGCAACAGGATCCGCCGCTTCGAGGTTTCGGGCCTGCGCTCGGCCGGGGCGGTGGCGCTGACCGATGATCGGTTGCGGCGAAAGAAGATCGCTCTTGTGGCGGGGCGCTCGCGGCAGGAGGAACTCGAGCTCCTGTCGCCGCTTCACTACCTGCGCGAGGCGCTGGCGCCGACGGCGAAGCTTCTCGACGGGGCGCTCCTCGACAGCCTGCGCGCCAATCCGGACGCCGTGATCCTGGCCGACGTCGCCGAGCTGGCCGCGGCCGAAAGCGAGGCGCTGAAGGCCTGGGTCGAGGAAGGCGGCACGCTTGTGCGCTTTGCGGGTCCGCGCCTTGCCGGCGCCCGCCTAGACGAAAGGGAAGAGGATCCGCTTCTGCCGGTGCGCCTGCGCCGCGGCGGTCGCGCCGTCGGCGGCGCCATGAGCTGGGGCGAGCCGAAACGGATCAGCCCCTTTCCCGACGGATCGCCCTTCGCGGGGCTGACCGTGCCCGAAGATGTCACCGTCCGCATCCAGGTCCTGGCCGAACCGGCGCCCGATCTGGCCGCCCACACCATCGCGACGCTTCGCGATGGCACGCCGCTCGTCACGCGCAAGGCGCTGGGTGCGGGGCAGGTCGTTCTCTTCCACGTCAGCGCCGACGCCGAATGGTCCGACCTGCCCCTTTCGGTCCTTTTCGTGAAGATGCTCGAGCGGCTTTCGATCGCCGGGCGCGTCGACCCGCCCGGCGCCGCCGATCTTGTGGGCACGGTCTGGGTGCCCGACAGGCTTCTCGATGCCTTCGGTCGGCTCGAAGAGGCGACCGACCGCGCGGCGATCCGCGGCGAGCGCCTTGCGGGCGCGCGGCCCGGGCCGGAACTCCCGCCGGGGCTCTATGCCGGCGACGAACGCCTTTTGGCGCTGAACGTCCTGGGCGAGGACGATCGCCTGACCCCCTTCACGTGGCCGTCGGATGTCGAGGTGTCGGGCCTGGCCTTCGTGCCGGAACGCGACCTCAAGGGGCCCGTGCTCTTCCTCGCGCTCGTGGCGCTTCTTCTCGACATCGCGGCGACGATGTGGCTTGCCGCCGGGGGCCGCGGCATCGGCCGGCGTCTTGTGCCGGCCATCCTCGCCGCCGCGCTTGTCGGCGCGCTTCCGCCGGTTTCGGCCCGCGCGCAGGGCGTCGGACAGGGCGCCCCGGCCGACGCGCCCGCCGTGGACGAGGCCACGGCCATCGCCGCGACGCGCAATGTCGTGCTCGCGTATGTGCGGACGGGGGATCCGGCCGTGGATCGGGTGTCGGAGGCGGGGCTTGCAGGTCTCTCGAGCGTTCTTCGGCAGCGCACGAGTGTCGAGCCCTCGCCGCCGATCGGCGTTGACGTCGAGACGGACGAGCTTTCCTTCTTCCCCATGATCTACTGGCCGGTGACCGAGCGCCAGACGCGGCCCTCGCCGCAGGCCTACGAGCGGCTCAACCGCTTCCTCAGGGCCGGTGGCATGATCGTGTTCGACACGCGCGACGCTGACCTCGGAAGCCTTGCATCGACGCCGAACGGCCGGCGTCTGCGGGTGTTGGCCGCCCCGCTCGACATTCCCCCGCTCGAGCCGGTGCCGAGCGACCATGTCCTCACGCGCGCATTCTATCTTCTCCAGGAGTTTCCCGGGCGCTACGCCAGTGACGAGGTATGGGTCGAGGCCGCCCCGCCTGACGCCGAGCGCGTCGAGGGCGTCCCCTTCCGCAACCTCAACGACGGCGTGACGCCGGTCATCATCGGTGGCAACGACTGGGCGGCGGCCTGGGCGCTCGACGACGCGGGCCGCCCGATGTTCCGCGTCGGGCGCGGTCTGGCCGGAGAACGGCAAAGGGAATTCGCGTTTCGCTTTGGCGTCAACCTGGTGATGCATGTGCTGACCGGCAACTACAAGTCCGATCAGGTGCACGTGCCCGCCCTGCTCGAGAGGTTGGGGCAATGAACGCGGTCGCCACAGCGGGCCTCGCGGTCGATCCGCTTCTGCCGCTCTGGCTTCTGGGGGCGCTGGCGGCCCTGGCGGCAGTGGGCGCGATGGCCGCGCTTCGCGGCCGCCTGGCCGGGGCATGGGCCCGGATCCTTGGCCTCGTCTGCATCCTCGTCGCCCTCTTGAACCCGACGCTTCGTGAAGAGACGCGCCAACCCCTTGATGACGTGGTTCTCGCCGTGATCGACCGGTCATCGAGCCAGCGACTGGGTGCGCGCACCGCCCAGTCGGACGCGGCGCTTTCGGCGCTGCGCCAATGGGTGCAGACAGCGGGCGGGGCCGATCTTCGCGTCGTGGAGGTGCCCGATGCCCAGGGGCCCGGCGGCGGCACCCGCCTGGCCGAGCCCCTGGCAACGGCGCTGGGCCGCATTCCGCCGGACCGGCTGGCGGGCGTC
>RFGD01000388.1 GCA_003696705.1 Alphaproteobacteria bacterium
CAGTCACCGGCCCGCATCAGTACGAGCAGGTGCTCGATGCGGTCCATGCCGCGGTGCCGCCCCGGCCCGACCCGTTCGTCGATTTGCTGCCCGCCTCGGGCGTGCGGCTCACCCCGCGGCACTTCGCCTATCTGAAGATCTCGGAAGGCTGCAATCACAAGTGCCGCTTCTGCATCATCCCCGATCTGCGCGGCGCGCTTGCCTCGCGACCCGCCCGCGCGGTGCTGCGCGAGGCCGAGAAGCTGGTGGACGCCGGCGTGCGCGAGCTTGTGGTCATCAGCCAGGACACCTCGGCCTACGGCACCGACTGGAAGGACCGCCCCGAGAAGGCGCCCATCCTGTCGCTTGCGCGCGATCTGGGAACGCTGGGGGCGTGGGTGCGGCTGCACTACATCTACCCCTACCCGCATGTGCGCGAGCTGGTGCCGCTGATGGCCGATCCGGCCTCGGGGCTGCTGCCCTATCTCGACATCCCCTTCCAGCACGCCCACCCCGAGACGCTGAAGCGCATGGCGCGACCGGCCGCCGCCGCGCGCACGCTCGACGAGATCGCCGCCTGGCGCGCGATCTGCCCGGACCTGACAATCCGCTCGACCTTCATCGTCGGCTATCCCGGCGAGACCGAGGAAGAATTCCAGACGCTCCTCGACTGGCTTGAAGAGGCACAGCTCGACCGCGTCGGCTGTTTCCGATACGAGAACGTGGCCGGCGCCCGCGCCAACGCCCTTCCCGACCATGTGCCCGAGGACGTGAAGGAAGAGCGGTCGCACCGCTTCATGGAAACCCAGCAGAGGATCTCGGCCCGGAAACTCGGCCGGAAGGTCGGCACGCGCCAGACGGTCATCGTCGATGCGGTCGATGCCGAAGGCGCCACCTGCCGAACCATGGCCGATGCCCCCGAGATCGACGGGAACCTGTTCATCGACGCCGACTTCGACGACCTTTCGGCAGGGGATATGGTCGAGGTCGAAGTCGACGAGGCCAGCGAATACGACCTCTGGGGCCGGCGTCTTCGCGCCCCCGGCGCGTGCTAGGCCAGAAGGGCCCAGACCCAGGCGACCCCGCCGGCAAGGGCCGTGACCGCCACCGCGGCCGAGCCCATGTCCTTGCAGGCCTTGATGGCCGGGTTCGGCTTCCCGTCCACCAGGTCGGCCAGCGCCTCGACCGCCGTGTTCAGAAGCTCGGCCGCCAGGACCAGAAGGCCGACGACGATGATGACCATCCGCTCGGTGCCGCCGATCGGCAGGGCAAGCGCCAGGATGTCCGAGACCACATTCGCCCAGACCCAGGTTCTGAACGAGTGTTCACTTCTCCAGGCGTGCTTCCAGCCATCGAATGACCAGATGACGCGCCAGCGCAGCCGCGACAGGAAATAGCCGAGCATCCCTACTCTTTTCTCCAAGCCCGCGTGAAGGGTGTCGCCTTCGCGATGAGCCGTCAACCGCACGCCGCGGCCGGAAACGGGCGCGTCGTCCGCGAACGGGCACACCCCGGCCGCATGCGCCTGGCAGGAATGGGTCGCTCAGGGAAGACGGGCGCGCGCGATGATGCCGGCATTCCGGCAGAAGGGCGGCGGCCCCTCGGCCCGTGCCGACGCGCTGGTCCAGTCGGCACACTCGCCGGCATGTGCGCATGTCGCACAACGCCGCCGCGCCGCGGCGCATTCGCCGGGGCTTAGATGCCCGTTTGCAAGGGCAGCGCCCAGATCGACGTTGCACACCGCCGCGACGGCATCCACGAGATGCCCGCTCGCCACTGCGGAATCGAGTGCCATGGATTCCTCCCCGTCGGACGGAACTTGCGTCCGCTCACCCCGACGCCGTGAGCATACACCATTTCGCGCCGGCGGGGCGCCTTGCCGTCACGGGCGGGCGCGCATCGGCAAGGCCCTGCCTATTGCACGCCACGCACCGCGCGGCGCACGACCGCGATCCGTTCGCTGTTGGCCGGATGCGTGGCCAGGAAGCGGTCGCCGGGGTCGGGAAGGCGCTCGAAGAACGCCGCGCCGCGGATCGGATCGAACCCCGCCGCCAGCGCGATTCGCGCGCCCAGCGCATCGGCCTCGAGCTCGTGCGCCTTGGAATACCGCCGCGCCCCGATCGTCGCCCCGAGCCTCTGCGCGGCCTCGATGTCGCCGGGGCGCCCGCCGGCGACCGCCACCAGCGTGCCAAGGACAAAGGCGCCGGTCGTCGCCGATTCGATCTGGCGGGGGATGTGGCGCAGGATGTGATGCGCCATCTCGTGGCCCAGCGCGAAGGCGAGCTCGTCACGGTTCCGCGCCTCGGCGATGAGCCCGAGCGTGAAGACGATGACGGGGCGGCCGCCGCGGGTCAGGGTCTGGTACGCATTGGGCGGCTGTCCCGGCCGATCGTCGACCAGAATCACGAAATCGCAGCGAAAGCGCCCCCGCGCCGCCTCGAGGCAGGTCCGCTCCGCCACGGGGCCGACCCGGGCGACGACCTCCGAGAACTCGGCGACCAGCACCCGGCGCGAGGCGACGGGCGCGGCCGGCGGCTCGACCGTCGGGGGCGGCGCCGTTTCGACACAAGCCGACACGCCGAAAAGGAGAAGAAGCGCAGGAAGCCACCTTCCGAACACCCATCGCAACATCGCATCGCCTCCGACAACCGCGGCGCCGCGCCCCTTCCATGACGGGCGGATCGCGCATAGCTATGGGACATGTTTACGATCGAACACGACTTCGACGCCACTGTCATCACGCTGGTCGACGAAGGCCCCGCGCCCCTGCAGGAGGACGTCATCGTCCACGCCTTCGAGGATTGCGTGACCATCGAACAGCTCGACCCGCGGACCGACGAGGTGCAGCGCATCACGCTTTCCACCGCGCAGCTTCGCGATCTGGCGGCGGCGCTGAACCTTCCCGAAGGGGTCTACCGGCTGCGGCCGGCAAGGGACGGCGGCAAGGGCTGAGACCCTTCCTCAGTCAAGCCGGAAGACCTTGTCGCGCGATGTCTCGCCCCTGACGAGGGTGAGGCGCGACTTCGCGACGCCAAGCGCCTTCGCCAGAAGCTTCTGGACACTCGCGTTCGCCTTGCCGCCTTCGGGCACGGTCGTCACGAGAACGCGGATGACGCCATCCTCGACCCGAACCTCGTTGCGCGAAGCGCGCGGCGTCACGCGCACGGCAATGTCGGCCCCCGGCCGGGCAAGTTCGGACAGAAACCCCTTTCGTTCAGTCATCTCTCCCCCTGGATCGCAAGGCCCGCCGGGCGGCGGCATCGCCGGACGTGCACGGCCACGGAATCATGCCGATTCCGTACGAGATTCTGCGCGACGACGCCCTGGGCACGGGCAATTTTCCGCCTGCGGAAGCGAAGATCGCGCGAAGTCTGCAAAAAGACGCATGTTTTTCTTCTTTCTTTTCAGGCAGTTACAAAAATCCACCCGGAAAAATCCATTGCTCAAGAAATTACACCATCTTTGCCCAATTCGCGCCCCATTCCGAGGGCGATATGTGTCTCGTGGCGCAGCGGAGAACGCCAGGAAGGAACGCAGGATCCGCGGCGGCATTTGGAAGAGAACGCTGACTAGAGGGACAAGACACCATGAAACTCTTCAACCTGATCAAGAACTTCAAGAACGACGAAGCTGGCGCCGTCACGGTCGACTGGGTCGTGCTGACCGCCGCCATCGTGGGCCTCGGCATCGCTGTCGTCGCTTCGGTTTCGACCGGCGTCAAGAGCCTCGGCACCGACATCTCGTCGTCGCTTTCGGGCGCCGCGGTCAAGAGCCTCGGCACGCTGGGCCAGTAAGGTCCGCGCGATCTGGACCTGACGGTCCGGGAAGTAGAGCCGTGCTCCATCCGGGCACGGCTCTATTCCGTCGGGGCTGGCGGACGGGTGCAAGGGCCCATCGGGGCGCGTACGCACGAAGGCTCCATCTTGTCGCCGCAATTGCGTGGTACCAGTGCCCGATGAACAGGGACTGCCGGGGGCGGTCATCTCGAACCATTGTGGATGAAGGAAACGAGTTATGCGCGCGGTTTTCATTCTTGTTCTCATTCTCGGCGTCGGCCTTGCCGGATTCGCCGTCTATCTTGCGCAGGACCGGTTTCGCCAATACCAGGCGGCGCTGGCGGCGCAGCAGGAAGTGCTGAAGAAGCAGGTCAAGCTGAAGAAGATCGTCGTCGTCAAGAAGCCGCTGAAATACGGCGACGTCCTGTCGAAGGAAGACGTGGCCGAGGTCCGCTTCCCCGTCGAGGCGATCCCCGACGGCGCCTTTGCCAGCGTCGAAGAGGTGTTCCCGAAGGGCAAGGACGGGCGTCGCTTCGTTCTTCGGCCCATCGAGGCGAAGGAAGCGCTTCTTGCGTCGAAGATCACCAAGCCGGGCGAGGATGCAGGCGTCGCGACGCGGCTTGGAAAGGGCATGCGGGCACTTGCCATTCGCGTGGACGTTTCGTCCGGCGTTTCGGGTTTCCTGCGTCCGGGCGACCGCGTCGACGTCTACTGGACGGGCGGCGTGCAAGGGCGTGAAGTCACCAAGCTCATCGAGGCCGGCGTGAAGCTGATCGCCGTCGATCAGACCTCGGACACGAACCGGACCGGGCCCACGATTGCCCGCACCGTCACCGTCGAAGCCAAGCCGCAGCAGGTCGCGGCCCTGGCCCAGGCGCAGGCGACGGGCCGGCTGACCCTTTCGCTGGTCGGCGTCCAGGACGACACGACCGTAAGCTCGATCGAGGTTGACCAGTACAAGCTTCTGGGCATCGAGCCCGAGCGCACCGTCGAGGTCAAAAAGAAAAAGCGGGTGTGCACCATCCGCACCCGCAAGGGCGGCGATCTGGTCGAGATCCCGATCCCCTGCACCAACTGAAACGAAGAACCCGCCGCATGACAGAGGACGGCCCGGCAGCCCCCGCGACGAACGCGGGCACCTGCCGGGCCGAATCACGTCCTGTTGCCGGTTATCCACATAAACTTGCCGGTGCAACCGCCTGATTCTTGCAATGAAAGCCAATCTCGGCCATGCTCCTCCCAAACGGGCAGAAGAAACCCGACAGAAACGTGGTCGGAGAGGCAGGATCACTATGAGCATTTCACGGTATTTCTCGGCCGGGCTTCTTGGCCTGGCAATTGCGGTTTCCACGGTTCCCGCGGCGCCGGCCCAGACCCTTCGCGTCATGACCGACAAGGCGGCGCGCACGCTGAAGGTGCCGATGAACCGCGCGGTCGTCGTCGAAAGCGACGAGCCCTTCGCGGAACTCTCGGTCGCCAATCCGGCGATCGCCGACATCGCGACGCTGTCCGACCGCACGATGTATGTCCTCGGCAAGTCGCCGGGCCGGACGACGCTGACGCTTCTGTCGCCGGACGGAAAGCTCATCGCCAATGTGGACGTCCAGGTCGAAGCCGACCTTTCCGAACTCAAGCAGCGCCTGCGCGAGATCCTGCCGGGCGAGAAGATCGAGGTGCGCGCGGCCAACGACGGGATCGTGCTGTCGGGTTCGGCGTCGAGCATTGCCCGAATGAACCGCGCCCTCGCCCTTGCCGAGCGCTACGCGCCGAAGAAGAACGTCACGAACCTCATGACGGTCGGCGGGACCCAGCAGGTGCTCCTGAAGGTCCGCTTCGCAGAGATGCAGCGTTCGGTCAGCAAGAACCTGACGGGCAACCTTGCCATCGGTCAGGGCGGCACGAACGGCATCGGGGCGCTGGGTTCGAACACCGGCGCCACCGACACGTCGCTTCTCGGCGTGACCAACAGCACGCAAAACCTCATCACGGGCTCGGCGACGCAGCGCATCGGCGCCTTCGGCGTCGGCTTCACGGCCGGCAGCTTCGAGCTCTCGCTTCTTCTCGAAGCGCTTGAATCGAAGGGCATGGTCCGCACCCTGGCCGAACCGAACCTGTCGGCCCTTTCCGGTCAGCTTGCGACCTTCCTTGCCGGCGGCGAATATCCGATCCCGGTCCTTGGCGACAACGGCGCCGTCACGATCGAGTACAAGCCCTTTGGCGTCGAACTCAACTTCACGCCGACGGTGGTCGACAACGACATCATCAACCTCAAGATCGACGCGGCCGTCTCGGGCATCGACACGACCATCACGATCCAGAACGGCGGCTTCTCGATCAACGCCTTCAAGACGCGCAAGGCGACCACGACGGTCGAGATGCGCGACGGCGAAAGCCTGGCGATCGCCGGCCTCCTCCAGGACGACTTCACCGACCTTGTCGGCCAGGTGCCGTGGATCGGAGACATCCCCATCCTTGGGGCGCTCTTCCGCTCGTCCGAGTACCAGAAAAAGCAAAGCGAGCTTGTCATCGTCGTCACGCCGCACCTTGTGACACCCACCCGTGGCGAGGCATTTATGCTTCCCACCGACCGCGTCCGTCCGCCGACCGAGGCCGGCCTGTTCCTGAACGGGAACATCGCCGCGAAGGCCGGGCTCAAGGGCGCCGCCGGGGAAGTGGCGCGCCAGGACTTCGACAGCTCCTATGGCTATGTGATGGAGTGATCAATGCGACGTGAATTCAAGCTTCTGGTCTCGGCCGCCGGCCTTGCGCTTCTTTCCGCATGCGCCGACGGCACCTTCGCCGGCATGAATTTCGTCGCGGGCTCGGAAACGGACGAAGGCGAATTCGGCAAGGCGGTCAACCACAACCTGGCCCTGATGACGAACGAACGCAACGCCGTCATCAGCCTTGCGCGCCGCTTCGCCGAAGAAGTGCCGACAACGGTCACCTTTGCCTTCGACAGCGCCCGCCTTGACGAGAACGCCAAGGCGGTCCTCCGTCAGCAGGCCGACTGGATCCGCCAGTTCCCCGAGGTGCGTTTCCGCGTCTACGGGCACACCGACAAGGTCGGCTCCGAGGCCTACAACAAGGCCCTGGGCCTTCGCCGGGCACGCGCCGTCGTCAATTACCTTGTCTCGCAGGGCGTCTCGCGCAGCCGCCTCGAGGCCGTCGTGTCCTTCGGCGAAACGCAACCTCTGATCGTGACCGAGGGCCGCGAGCGGCGCAACCGCCGCACCGTGACGGAAGTCACGGGCTTCGTGAAGCGCTATCGCGGTCAGCTTGACGGCAAGTATGCCGAAGTACTCTACCGCGAGTACCTCAAGAGCGCGTCCGAACCCGCCGACATGGGCGCCGGGTCGCAAACCGGCATGGCCGGCGGCGCGCAAGGGGGCTGAATTCCCAATAGTTTCGGATTTTTGGCCGTATTGTTGCCCTAGTTAGGCATCACCTTTCCTTCGAGGGACCAGTGCGCCTCGACCGAGTCGAGCGACGCTGGAAGAGGGACAACGGGCGGGCCGGATGACCCGGCAATGCCCGCTGGACCCGAATTTCGAAGGGGACGTGAGGCATGACGAGTAGTGCAATGTTGAGGGCAGAACCCGCGCCGATCCAGGCGTGCACGGTGGCGCGGGACATAGAGTATTTCGATCTTCTCATCGAGGACATGGAGGCCGAGCTCCACGAGAACTGGGGCGACCTCAACTTCGAAGAGGCCGCGGCCTACCTGCGCCAGCCGGACGCGGAAGCGCTCGAGTTCATCGTGATCGCGGTCGATGAGAACGACGAAGAGAACATCCCCGTCATTGCCGATCTGGTGCGTGTCGCGAAAGAGCGCGAGATCAAGGTCATCCTGATCGCCGATGACGTGACGCCGGTCACGCTGCACAAGCTCTTGCGGCTTGGCGCCAACGATTTCGTCCCCTACCCGCTTCCCGAAGGCGCGCTGCACGAGGCCATCGAACGCGTGCGCAGCGCCCCGGCCGCCGAAACCATCGGCCAGAGCGAGGCCCTTGCCCTGAAGGGCGGGCCTGTCCGTGACGGCATCGTCCTGCCGGTGCATGGCCTTGCGGGCGGAACCGGGGCCACGACCTTTGCCGTCAACCTGGCATGGGAGCTTGCGAACGCCCACAAGAAGATGACTGAACGCGTCTGTCTTCTGGACTTCGATCTGCAGTTCGGGTCGACCTCGACCTTCCTGGATCTGCCCCGGCGCGAAGCCGTCTTCGAGCTTCTGTCCGATGTCTCGGTCATGGACCAGGACGCCTTCCTTCAGTCGCTCGTGACCTTCAACGAGAAGCTGCATGTCCTGACCGCGCCGCCCGAGATGCTGCCGCTCGACCTGATCTCGGGCGAGGA
>RFGD01000389.1 GCA_003696705.1 Alphaproteobacteria bacterium
ACGCTGTAATCATCGAAGCATGGGTAAGTACCTTCGAGAACCATATCAGGTGTCACTTCGCTTTCGCAATCCTGCTCGATGGAAACCTGAACGAGGTTGTTACAAGTTACCTGAGAAGGAGTAGTGACTACGTTGATGAAGGTAGAGATCGTCTGCTCACAGCCAGGATCGAGGCGGCCGTCATTGCCAGTAGCATCACCGGCAACAGGTACACCATTCACTTTACGTGAAGGCTGGGCAGTTCCGGCGTCAACGGTGGCAGTAACAACGTGGTTACCGATACCGAGAGCGGCAGGATCGATCGTGTTGGTTACAACACCATTCACGGTGAAGACAACTGAGTTGTAAGCGCCGTTGCCAGCGTACTGGTCAGTTACTTCAGGCTCGAACGGAGGCGTGCTCAGACAGAAGTCCTGATCGAGGTTGGTGAACAACGGAGTCGGATAGTAGCAGGTGTTCATGTACTCGAGCTGATCGCCAACGTTGTTGGCTACAGTTGCCATGAATCCTTGTGCGTCAACGTGGCGGGCAGCGAAAGTATAGTACTGAATCTCATCCGCTTCGTCAGTTGCGCCGTCACCGTCGTTGTCCAGACCGTCCTGGTCACCAGGAGTGAATTGAGCGCCATTGGCTACCGGTACCGGAGCAGCAGGCGGAGCCGGGCTGGTCGCAGTGTAAAGACCGGTAGAAGATACTACGCTCCAGGTCTGACCGGCAAGTGCGTGAATCTGAATCAGCTCGCTGAACTGGCCATTGGTGAGGTCAGTAGCGTTGTTCAGGCATACGCAAGGATCAGAACCGTTTACGTCATATTCTGGGTTACATGGAGCTTCACCTTCTACCACAGTCACGTTGATGGTGCAGGTAGTGGTGTTGCCACATGGGTCAGAAATCGTGATGGTCACTTGAGTAGTTCCAACGTCTTCGCAATCAAATGCAGTCTGGCTGGCAGTGATGGTCAATGCGCTGAATGGAGCGCAGTTGTCAGTAGTACCAGCGGCAGCTACAACCGGATCGAGCGTAGCGTTGCCATAGAGGTCAAGCGTCAGCGTCTGATCGGTGCAAGACGGTACCGGAGCCTGGGTGTCTTGAACGGTGATGATCTGAACGTGGGTGGTGGTGTTACCAGCCTCGTCGGTGATCTCCCAGGTACGGGTGATGGTGTAGTTGTAGTGACCACAAACATTCACGTCTGCATCCTGTGTGCTGGTCTCAGTGAATACGATCACGAGGTCAGCAGGAGCAGTACAGTTATCGTGTACATCGTCGTTGGTGAGAACGAAGGCAGCAGGAACAGCGTCGCATTCAACTGTAATATCACCAGGCATTACAATGTCAGCGTCGAATTCCGGATCCTGCGTATCAACAACCATGATGTCAAATGAGCAGGTAGCGGTGTTACCGTGAACATCGGTAGCAGTGTAAGTAACCGTAGTGGCAGTACCTACAGGAACTACAGAGCCGCTTGGCAGACCTGCAGTCTGTTCGTTGGTAGCGATACCACAGTTGTCTTCAGCAACCGGGATGCTCCAGTTCAGCTTGCCACTGCACTCGTCAGGATCGTTGCCGATCATAACCGTAGTAACCGGGCAGTTCACATAAACAGGAGCTTCGTCATCGGTAACAGTAACATTCATTGCGCAGGTAGCCGTGTTGCCACTGGCATCCGTTACGACGAAGGTCACAGTAGTAGTACCAACCGGGAAGGTAGCACCATTGAGCGTGTTGCTGTTCGGAGCCATTGCATAGTCGTGAGACAATACAGCGTCCGGACAGTTGTCAGTGTATGCTGGATCCCAGGCAGTGCTGTTCACCTTGTAGCTGCACTCACCTGCATCAGTTGATACGCTCTGATCAGCACCACAGGAAATTGTTGGGTTCTGATCGTCAACAACGATGATCTCGATACCACAGATGTCAGAAGTGTTGCCGGAGGCATCCTGAGCAATCCAGGTAACCAGCGTAGAACCTACCGGGAAGGTAGAACCAGCCAGTGTGTGAGGATCAACGGCGTTGGCGTAGTTGTGCGTGATCACAACACCAGGACAGTTGTCAGTAGCAGTCGGATCGAATCCGGCGCCAGGCATTGTGAAGCTGCACAAGTCGTCATCAGCAGAAACCGTGCGTACAGTCGGACCACAATCAATTACCGGAGATTCTTCTTCGATAACGGTGATCTCGAATGAGCAGCTTTCGGTATTACCGGCTACGTCAGTAACCATGTAAGACTGAACGGTAGTACCAACAGGGAAGCTGGAGCCACTGGTCAGACCAGTTCCGTCAGTCTGTACAACAGTAGTTGAGCAGTTGTCGGTAACAGATGGTGCATTGTAGGTAACCACTGCGGAGCACTCACCCTGATCGGTCAGTACGGTGAAGTTACCAGGACACTCGATGTCAGGTACTTGCAGGTCATATACTGTTACAATGGTAGTACACTGGGAAGTATTACCTGCTGCATCAGCTACTTCAAGGGTAACGGTTACGTTACCGAATCCGGCACCTCCGATGTCATTGCAATCAACGACTACAGAACCACTGAAGGTTGCACCGTCACGGCTGATAGCAGTTGAAGTCACATCGCAGTTGTCAATGCTGTTCAGGTCAATTTCAGAAGCAAGGACTTCATACAGACCGTCACCATCCAATGCAACAGAGAATGGCTCTTGGCACTGAGCTGTAGGAGCATCGTCATCATTGATGGTCACTGTGAAGCTGCAGGTTGCAGTTCCGTTGCCGGCCAGGTCGGTGTATTCCCAGGTTACGGTTGTGGTACCGATTGGGAATTGCGTGCCTGAAGCATAACCGCTGGTCAGGGTTCCGAAGAGACCTGTACCGTCGCAGTTGTCAGCAAAGGTTGGCAGTGCATAAGTAACA
>RFGD01000390.1 GCA_003696705.1 Alphaproteobacteria bacterium
CGTCATCCCCTTCGGCGCGATCGGCGCCATCTGGGGGCATCACGAATGGGGCGTGCCGCTGTCGATGTTCTCGGTCATCGGGCTGATCGGGATGACCGGGATCATCATCAACGACGCGATCGTCCTTGTCTCGACCGTCGACGAATACGCGCGCCGCCGCGCCTTGCGCCCGGCGCTTCTGGCTGCGGTCGGCGACCGGCTTCGGCCCGTGTTCCTGACCACTGCGACGACCGTCCTCGGACTGGCGCCGCTTCTGTTCGAACGGTCCCAGCAGGCGCAATTCCTGAAACCGACCGTCATCACGCTTGTCTACGGACTGGGGTTCGGGATGGTCCTGGTGCTTCTGGTGGTGCCGGCCGTCCTTGGCATCGGCGAGGATCTGGCGCGCATCCGGCGCTCGACGCGGCGGCTGTTCGGCCTCGCCGCGCGTCGCGGGGGCTGGCGGCTGTGGCTGCCGCTTGCGCTGACGATCGCCGGGCTTCTTGGCGCGATGGCAGCGACCATCGGCCGCCATGCCATGGTCGGAGAGGCATGGGCGCCCCTTGCCGGCGTCGTGCCGCCGGGGCTTGGGGGAGCCGTGGCCGCGCAGATCGCGGGCAGCGTTCTTGTCGTCGCCGCCGGGGCGTTTCTGGCGTTCGTTCTGATGCCCGGGGCGGCGCTTCGCCGCTCAGCTGCCGGCCGCGCAGCCCAGAAACTCGACGACGTCGTCGCCGAAGAGGGTCAGCCGCACCATTGAACGGTCCACGACGATCGGCCCTTCATGGCTGCCATAGACATCGGCCGCCGCGAGAAGGCGCCCCCCGGCTTCCGTCACGTCCATCGACGAGATCCAGAGCGACGGATCCCCGAGTTCGAGGACGGCGAGTTCGATCGGACCCACGCGGCGATCCTCGGGCACATCGAGCGTCATGTGAAGCCCGCCCTCGATCGGCGAAATCCGGCACCGGGGCCGGACGTCCGACATGACCGGCTGTGCGGCAAGGGCAGCCGAGATCCGGGGGTCGTGGTCGGTCGCCCTCGCGGGTAGCCGCGCCGAAAGCCTGACGGTGGTCGGCACGCAGATTTCCTCGCACACGCCGAAGTCCATCTTCACCGCCAGACGGACGTCCTGGCCGGGGCGTTCGGGATGGACGACGAGGGGAAACACGACCTCGTCAACATAACCGATGGTCATGAGGCCGTTGCGCCGGTCGATCTTCGGTCGTGGCCAACGCACCTCGACCGCCTTGACGTTATCCGAGCCGGCCCAGTCGAAGCGCGGCGGAAGACCCGCCTGACCCGGCGAGCGCCAGTAGGTTTTCCACCCGGGCTCGAGCGTCACGCGAATGCCCGCGATATGCGTGCCATCGTCGGCGCGCCAGCCCGAAAGGATCGACACGCTTGCCGGGGCCGGGGTTCCGCCCGCCCTCGCGGCCGAGAGCGGAAGCGCCGCCACGAATAGAACGAGAACGGCGCCGAAGAGGCGCGTCGCCAAGCTCGTGCGGTGGGCGGGGTCGATGGTCCTGGCATGGGTCATGGCTGCAAACATAGGCGACGATGCGCGCAAGGGAAATCACATGCGCGCGACATCTGCAGCCTATTGCGCCGGGCCGACGCGGTCGCCATGTTCCTTGACATGAGCGACACACCCACACCCGACAACAGCCTTACCGGCAAGCTTCTGATCGCGATGCCCGGCATGAGCGACCCGCGTTTCGAGCGGTCGGTCGTGTTTCTGTGCGCACATTCCGACGACGGTGCGATGGGGCTTGTGGTGAACAAGCCCATCGCCGAGCTCGGGCTTTCGGAACTTCTCGAACAGATCAAGATCCCGGCCCGGCGCGGCATATCCCAGCCGGTCCATTTCGGCGGCCCGGTCGAATCGGGGCGCGGTTTCGTGCTCCACTCGACCGATTTCCTTCTGTCCGAGGCCACCTTGCGGGTGGACGAGGCCTTCGCGATGACGGCGACGGTCGAGATCCTCGAGCGCATGGCGGAAGGTCGGGGCCCCGAGCGCGCGCTCGTCGCGCTGGGTTATGCGGGCTGGGCCCCCGGCCAGCTCGAGGGCGAGATCAAGGCAAACGGCTGGCTTGTGGCCGACGCGACGACCGAACTGGTCTTCGAGCGGCCGGACAGCGTGAAGTGGGAAGAGGCCATCCGCTCGCTTGGTATCGACCCGCAGATGCTGTCGGCGTCGGCCGGCCGGGCCTGAACCCCGTCAGGACGTGTCCCTCGGCGCAGCGGCGCGGCGCAGGCGGTCGTTGATCGCGGCGCCAAGCCCGTGCTCGGGGATGGGCGCGACGTCGATGGTGCCGCCCGGGCCGGCCATCCTGTCGAGGGCGCGAAGGTAGTGAAACAGGTTGGCCGCCGCCTCGGCCAGGTCGCCGGATGGCGAAAGGTTTCGCGTCGCCCCCTCGCAACCCGGACCGAAGCCGAGCCAGATGGGCCCGGCCTGTTCCCGCGCCACTCCAAGGCGCAGACGCGCCGCGGGCGCGTA
>RFGD01000391.1 GCA_003696705.1 Alphaproteobacteria bacterium
CACGGTGGTGGTGAAGACGCCGGCCATCCCGTCGATCTCGCCGACCCGGCGCAGGCGCACGCCGCGCACGCTGCGACCCATGTAGCGCGCATCGAAGAATTGCGGCCGGCCGGGCGGCCCGGCATCCCGCGGCACGCCCACCGGCGGGGTGGCGTAACCGGCCACGATGACCCCGTCTGGGGCATAGACATGGTAGAACACCTTGCCGCCCGACGTGTCGGCCAGCAGATCACGCGTTGCCACCGACAGCGCGTCCCCGCCCGACATCGCCACATCGCGCTCCACTGCCAGCGCGGCCGACAGCAGGCTGCGGTCGAAGACATCCTCGGCGGTGGCCCGGGCATTGCCGAGCTGCCACAGCCCGGCGAGAAGGGCGATGGCCATCGTCGGGGCGAGGATGATCGCCGTCAGCCGCACCCGCAGCGAGGGGGTGCGTGCCCTCATCCTCCGCCCTCCAGGCTGTAGCCCACCCCCCGACTGACGCGGATCACCAGCCCCCAGGGCGCCAGCCGCCGGCGCAGCCGCGAGACGTAGACCTCCACCGCCTTGTCTGAGACATCCGCCCCGGTGCCCCACGCGCGGGTGATGAGCCGTTCCTTGGAAACCGGCGCGCCGCCGGCCTCGGCCAGTGTGGCCAGGATCGCCGCCTCGCGCCGGGGCACGGCCACCGGCCCCTGCGGGCCGACCAGCCGCACCGGATCGAGCTCGAGCGTGAGCGCCCCAAGCGGGATTGCGCGGCGCGGCGCCACCGCCCGGCGCCGGGCGAGCGCGCGCAGCCGCGCCACCAGTTCGTCCATCGAGAAGGGCTTGACGAGATAGTCGTCGGCCCCCGCATCGAGCCCCGCCACCCGGTCGGCCACCGCATCGCGTGCGGTCAAGAGCAGCACCGGCCGCGGATCACCACGCGCCCGCATCCCGCGCAGAACCTCAAGCCCGCTCAGCCCCGGCAGGTTGATGTCGAGAATCACCACGTCGCAGCCGGTCTGGCGCAGGAAGGTGTCTGCCTCGTCGCCGCTTTCCAGCACGTCGACACTGTGGCCCTCGTCCTGCAGCCGATAGGCAATTCCCTTGCGCAGCGCGGCATGGTCTTCGACGAGCACGAAATGCATGACGCGAGGGTTCACCGAACGAAGGCTTTTTGCAAGCTTGCGCTGTCAGCCTGCCCACGATCCGGCCGGCTTGCACGTGCCGGACGCTGCAATGCGCCCGCCCCGGGCGCAGTTGGGAGGAGATGACGATGACGACCAGAACAACCCGCCGCATGGCCCTGGCGCTGATGACGGGTGCGGCCCTCGGCCTTGCCGCGCCGGCCAGCGCAGAGCTCGACCTGTCAGGCAAGACGGTGGAATGGGTGATCCCCTTCTCCGAGACCGGCGGCTCGGCAAAATGGGCCAACTTCTATGCACCCCTTCTCAGCGAGGCGCTGCCCGGCCAGCCCACGGTGGTGGTGAAGTTCATGCCCGGCGCCGGCTCGACCAAGGGCGCCAACTGGTTCCAGCAACAGACCTGGGAGGACACCCAGGGCACGCTGATCTTCGGTTCCTCGGGCTCGACCCAGTTTCCCTATCTGCTGGGCGACCCGCGGGTGCGCTACGAGTACAAGGACTGGAACGTGGTGCTCGCCTCGGGCACGGGCGGGGTCGCCTATCTGCCGCCCGATCTGGCCGCGAAGATGAACGGGCTCGATGCCTCGGGGTTGCGCGATGTGGACTTCATCTATGGCAGCCAGGGCGCCACGCGGCTTGACCTCGTGCCGCTCCTGGCCTGGGAGATGCTGGGGCTGAAGGTGGAGCCCGTGTTCGGCATCAAGGGCCGCGGCGACGGGCGGCTGATGTTCGAGCGCGGCGAGGCCAACATCGACTACCAGACCTCGTCGTCCTACCTGTCGGGCGTC
>RFGD01000392.1 GCA_003696705.1 Alphaproteobacteria bacterium
ATCTTGTCCTTGCTCAGACATGTTCGTTGCCGTTCCGGCTTGGTCTCCACGAATGCACGCGCGTCGTCGGAGCCTTCGACTACGGGCTGGAAGGCTGCGCGCCGGGCCATTACCGCTCGGCCGTGGTGGTGCGCGCCGACGAGCCGCGGGCGCGGCTGTCGGGCTTCGACCGGGCGCGCTTCGCGCTCAACAGCGTCACGTCGCAATCGGGCTGGGCCGCCCTTGCCGATCTCATGCAGATCACCGGCCTTCGCGCCGGCGAATTCTTCGTCTCGGGCGGGCATGCCGCCTCGGCCCGGGCGGTGGCCGAGGGGCTTGCGGACATCGCGGCGATCGACGCCGTGACCTGGCGGCTTCTGACGCGGCACGAGCCGGACCTTGCCGGCCGCCTTCGGGTCCTTCTTCTGACGCAGCCGGGGCCGGGACTGCCGCTCGTCACGGCCGCCACGCGCGATGCGGACGCCCTGGCCGACGCCGTCGAGCGGGCGGTTGCGGGCATTCCCGCCGATGTCGCCGAAACGCTCTCTCTTCGCGGTTTCGCGCGCATCCCGGCCGAGGACTATCTTTCCCTGCCACTGCCGCCCGACCCCGACGCGCTGCGCGCCGATGCGGGGAATCTGCTGGCCTGACCCCGCGTCATGAGGCAAATCGTCGTTGCAATCCGCAGGACTTTTGGCACTACTCGTGGACTGAACGAGAGAACGGAGCCGCGATGAACCAGACCACGACCCGCCCGGCGACCGAGACCCGCACCGGGGATGGTGCGACGCCGGTCATCGAGATTCGCGACCTTCACAAGGCCTATGGCTCGCTCGAGGTCCTGAAGGGCGTCGATCTGGTGGCGCCAAGGGGGCACGTCGTGTCGCTGATCGGCTCGTCGGGCTCGGGCAAGTCGACGCTTCTTCGCTGCGCCAACCTCCTCGAGGACAGCCAGTCCGGCGAGATCATCTTCGAGGGCGAGCCGGTCCGCTGGCGCGGCGCGGGCGCCAACCGCCATCCCGCCGACCGCCGGCAGGTGATCCGCATCCGCACGAACCTTGCCATGGTGTTTCAGCAGTTCAATCTCTGGTCCCACATGACGATCCTGCAAAACGTCATGGAGGCCCCGATCACCGTTCTTGGCGAGGACCGGGAAGAGGTCGAGGCCCGCGCCCGCGCGCTTCTCGACAAGGTCGGGATCGGCGACAAGGCCGACGCCTGGCCGGCCCAGCTCTCGGGCGGTCAGCAGCAGCGCGCCGCAATCGCGCGGGCGCTGGCCATGCAGCCGCGCGCGCTTCTGTTCGACGAGCCGACGTCCGCCCTTGACCCCGAACTCGAGCAAGAGGTCGTGAAGGTCATCAAGGAGCTTGCCGAAGAAGGGCGAACCATGATCGTGGTCACCCACGACATGCGTCTTGCGGCCGACATCTCGGACCACGTCGTGTTCCTTCACAAGGGCCTTGTCGAAGAGGAAGGCCCGCCCGAGGCCCTCTTCGGCGACCCGAAATCCGAACGGCTGCGCCAGTTCCTGAGCGCCACCGCACCGGCCTGAAGACGGCCGGCAACACCGAACCCAGACACAGGGAGAAGAAGACATGAAGAAACTCATCATCGCGACGGCCGCGCTGGCCCTTTCGGCCGGCATGGCGCTTGCCGACACGGTGCGCATGGGCACCGAAGGCGCCTACCCTCCGTACAACTTCATCAACGACTCGGGCGAGGTGGACGGCTTCGAGCGCGAGCTTGGCGACGAACTCTGCCGGCGCGCGGGGCTCGAATGCACCTGGGTCACGAACGAGTGGGATTCGATCATCCCGAACCTCGTCAGCGGCAACTACGACACGATCATCGCCGGCATGTCGATCACGCCCGAGCGTGACGAGGTCATCGACTTCACCCAGGCCTACCTGCCGCCCGATCCGTCGGCCTACATGGCCCTTGCCGGTGCCGATGTCGACCTTGAACACGGCGTGATCGCGGCCCAGACGGGGACCATCCAGGCCAACTATGTGGCCCAGTCGGGCGCGACGCTGGTCGAGTTCGCGACGCCGGACGAGACCATCGCGGCGGTTCGCAATGGCGAAGCCGATGCGGTGCTGGCGGATGGCTCGTACCTCGAACCCATTGCCGCAGAGTCGAACGGCGAATTCGTGATCCTCAAGGAAGTGCCGATCGGTGGCGGCGTCGGCATGGGCCTGCGCGAATCCGATCAGGAACTTCGCGCCAAGTTCGACAAGGCCATTTCCGAGATGAAGGCCGACGGCTCGCTGAACGCGCTCATCAAGAAGTGGTTCGGCGACGACGCCCAGACCTGGGAGTGATCCTGCCGGGGGCGGCCGGCGCGCCGGCCGCCTCGCTTCAACCGCAAACGTCGGCCGCGGGCGCGCATGGCAGCGCTCGCGGCCAGCTCCGGAAGACGACGCATGTTCTCGTTCTGCGCGGACCCATCGACCCTTGAAGGCACCGCCTGGCTTGCCTGCTACCTGACCACCGGCAAGCACCTGGCCTTCTATGCCTCGTTCGGGACGGTCCTTCTTCTTCTTGCCGTCACCGCCCCCTGCGCGCTTGCGCTGGGCTTTCTTGGCGCCATGGCGGCCCGGTCCCACTTTCCCCCGCTTTCCTGGCTTGGCAAGGCCTATATCGCCGTCGTGCGGGGGGTGCCGGACATCGCCTTCTTCCTCTTCTTCGTCATCGCCCTCGACCAGGCGATCGAGTGGATCCGCCACAAGACGCTTTGTCCCGACTGGACCGAGCCCATCCGCCGGGGCAACGACTTCGTCGTGTGCCCGGCCGCCAAGATGCCCCTGTCCACCTCGCCCCAATGGGTGCACGAGGCCTATGGCTTCAGCCTTGCGGTCGTCACCTTCTCGATCGTCTTCGGTGCCTTCGCGGCAAATGTCCTTTACGGCGCCATGCGGTCGGTGCCCTGGGCACAGCTCGAGACTGCCGAGGCCTACGGCATGACCCGCCGACAGGTCTTCTGGCGCATTCTCGTGCCCCAGATGTGGATCTATGCCCTGCCGGGGCTTTCGAACCTCTGGATGATCCTCATCAAGGCCACGCCGCTCCTCTTCCTTCTGGGCGTCGAGGACATCGTCTATTGGGCCAAGGAGCTTGGCGGCTCGAAAACCAGCGCCTATGCCTATCCGCACCCGGACTGGCGCCTCTACTATTTCCTGGCGCTTCTCGTCTTCTACCTCGGCTTCACCCGCCTTTCCGAGATCGTGTTCGAGCGCCTCACGATCCGTCTGAGCCACGGTCAGGCGACCCTTGGCGGTGAGGCACTGCGGAAGGCCGCGACATGAGCGAGTGTCTTCAGACGATCCACGATTATGCGCTTCGCTCCATCGGCATCGGAGAGCGGCTGTTGCCGCGCACCGACTTCACGCTTTGCGAACAGTTCACGCTGATCGGCTCGGGGCTGATCTGGAACATCTATTTCGGGGCACTGGCGCTCTTTCTCGGCTTCTTCCTGGCGACCGGGCTTGCCGTGGCGAAGAACAGCCGGCACAGGCTTCTGCGCAAGCCCGCCGAATGGTTCATCTTCGTCTTTCGCGGCTCGCCGCTGTTCATTCAGTTCTTCCTGTTCTACGAGGCCTTCGTCCTTCTCCCCAAGGTCGGCATCGACATCAACCTCGGCTTCGTGACGATCACGGCCGAGACCCGCTGGCTGACGCGGGCCTGGCTGGGCGCGCTCATCGTCATGTTC
>RFGD01000393.1 GCA_003696705.1 Alphaproteobacteria bacterium
CGGGCAAGTTCGGCCCGATAGAGCCCCACGAAGTCGATCGTCTCGAGGTTGAGGGCCGGAAAGCCGCCATCCTGCGTGAGGTCCGAGACGATGCGTCGCACGAACGGAAACAGCATCCGCGGGCATTCGATCAGAAGGAAGGGGTGCAGCTGCTCGGCGGGGACGTTCTCGACGTTGAAGATCCCGACATAGTCCATCTCGACGATGTAGAGCGTCTTCTCGTCCACCTTGTTCCGCGCGGTGGCCTTCAGTTTCATCGAGACTTCGAACTGGTTCTCGACCGGCCGCTTCCGCGCGTCCAGATTGACAGCGATATTGATGTCAGGCTGCACCTCGCCCGAAACCCCTTGCTGGGCGGCGATGTTCTCGAACGACAGATCGCGGATGAACTGGCCCAGCACCTGCAGGCGCGGGGGCTTGGCCTGTTCCGCGGCGCCTTCGGTGGTCTTTTCGTCTTCGGCCATACTCGGAAACTCCATGATTGGCTTCTGGCCGTTTCCTAGCAGGCCGGGGGCGCGCGCTCAATGGCGTGTCGGAGAAGACCCAGGGTCGTCGGGCGTAACGATCTCGCCCTCGATGATGGTCACCCGCGCACCCGTGCGATCGTCTTCGGGCCAAACGACCGATTGAAACTGCCAGTGTCGCGCGATCAACCGCTTGATGATGGCGCGCGTCGTCGGGATGACCAGGAGGAACCCGACGGCATCCGTGAAGAACCCCGGCGTCAAAAGGAAGGCGCCGGCAAGAAGAATGAGTGCGCCGTCTGCAAGCGCCGCGGCCGGGTCGTCACGACCGCGAAGCCCGGAGCGAAGGCGCTCGAGCGCGCCGAGACCCTCGGTCCGCACCAGCCAGGCGCCCAGGATTGCCGTCAGGACGACCGTGAGGAGCGTGGGCCACAGCCCGATCAGGCCACCGACCTGAATGAACAGCGCAATTTCGACAAGCGGGATCAGCAGGAACAGAAGGACAAGGATCATGGTGTATCTCTATGGGTCGGCGCCGGTGGACTTGCCCATCGGCGTGCCATACATATGGGCTCGACAACCGAATTCCACACCCATCCCGATGCGGAGCGTTCATGTCATCATCCCTTCTGCAGATCCTCGTTCTCGCCGCGATCGCGATCTTCCTGGTCATTCGGCTTCGCAGTGTGCTCGGCACCAGGGATGGTTTCGAGAAACCCCCGGTCGCGCCCGAGCCCGATCGGCGCGAAGGGGCACGGCCCGAGCTTGAAGTGATCGAAGGCGGCGTTGACAGCGACATCGCCGACTATGTCGCCGAGGGCAGCCCCGCCGCCACCGCTCTGGCACAGATGAAGGCGATCGAACCGGGCTTCAGCGTGCGCGAGTTCATCGAGGGCGCGCGGGCGGCCTACGAGATGATCCTCATGGCCTTCGAACATGGCGACATCTCCGAGATCCGCGATCTTCTGTCGGACGAGGTGGCGGCGGCGTTCCAGGAAGTGATCGACGAACGCCGGGCTCAGGGACTCGACGTCCGGGCCGAGTTCCTCGGCGTGCGCGAAATCCGGATCGTTGGCGCCGAGTTCTCGCCGGCGACGGCGCTTGCCGAGATCACCGTGCGTTTCGTTTCCGAGATGAACTTCGTGATCCGCGACGCCGAGGGCAATGTTGTAGAGGGCGACCCGAACCACATTCGCAGGCAGAAGGACGTCTGGACCTTCGAACGCCGGATGGGCTCGTCGGATCCGAACTGGATTCTGGTCGCCACGGGCGAGTGATGCGCCCCCTCGCCGTCGCCCTGGCGCTGGTCACGTGGCTGACGGGCGTCGCGACGGCCGGGGAGGTGCGGGTGCGAATGCTGGAATTCGAAGCGCTCGAGGGCTGGGCCGAGGACGACCACGGGGCCGCGCTATCGGCATTCCTCGAAACCTGCGGCGACATGCCCGGCCCGGAATGGGCCGCCCTTTGCCGCTTCGCCCGCGACCACGGCGAAAACCCCCGCGCCTTTTTCGAACTCTTCTTCCGGCCGGTCCTGATCGAGGACGGAAGCGAGTGCCTTTTCACGGGCTATTTCGAACCCGAGCTTGACGGCGCGCTGACGCAATCGGGACCCTACCGCTATCCGGTCTATGCCTTGCCGCGCGAAGCGCGCGATGGGCGCTGGGTGTCCCGGGCCGAGATCGAGCGAAAGGGGCTTCTCAAGGGACGGGGGCTCGAGATTGCCTGGGTCGACGATCCGGTCGAGCTGTTCTTTCTCCAGATACAGGGTTCGGGCCGGATCCGCCTGCGCGAAGGCGGCACGATCCGCGTCGGCTATGCCGGTGCGAATGGACACGAATATCGTTCGATCGGGCAGGAACTCGTGCGCCGCGGGGTCTTTCAACCGCACCAGGTTTCCGCACAGCTGATCCGGAACTGGGTGCGACGCAACCCGCGCGACGGCGCCGAACTGTTGCGGCACAACCCGTCCTTCGTGTTCTTCCGGAAGCTCGACATCCCCCCGGAGAAGGGCCCGCTTGGCGCCATGAACCGGCCGTTGACGCCGTTGCGAAGCGTCGCCGTGGACCCGCGGTTCGTGCCCCTTGGCGCACCCGTCTGGATCGAGAAGGCGGGTTCCGACCCCATGCACCGGCTGATGATCGCGCAGGACACGGGATCGGCCATTCGGGGGGCGCAACGCGCCGACATCTTCTTCGGCACGGGCGAGGGCGCCGGCCGCGCCGCTGGGCGCATCCGCGATGGCGGGCGGATGGTGGTGCTCCTCCCCATCCAGCTGGCCTATACGCTGGTCCCGGAGGGTTAGGGTGGCGCGGCGGCGACGGCATTTGACGGACGAGGAGCAACGCCTCTGGAAGCGCGTGACCGAGGGGGCAGAGCGCCTCGGGCCCCGGGCACCAGCCCCGGACGCGCGCCAGGAGGACGAGAAGGGGCAGAAGAATCCGCCTGCCGGACCGGTCGCGGCCCCCGAACCGGCGCGCCGCTTCACGCCACAGCCCTTTCGCGTCGGCGAACGCGCGCGAGCGACCGAAGCAGCGGCCCCGGCCCCGCCCGCGGCCACGGGCCCGCGGCTCGACCGCCGTCAGCTTCAGGATCTGCGGCGCGGACGGCTCCGCCCCGAGGCGCGGATCGACCTTCACGGCCTGACCCTTGCCGAGGCCGAGCCCCGTCTGGGACAGTTCATCCGGGCGTCGCATCAACGCGGATTTCGCCTTGTCCTCGTCATCACGGGCAAGGGTCGGCACGCGCAGGACGTCGGGCCGATTCCGGCGCGCCAAGGCGTTCTTCGTCAGCACGTACCGCTCTGGCTCTTGCGGCCGCCGCTGTCTCACATGGTGCTCGAAGTTGTGGAGGCGCATCGCCGCCACGGCGGCGGCGGGGCCTATTACGTCTACTTGCGCAAACGCCGAACCTAGCGCGTCGTCGGCGCCCCCATGGGGGCAAGAATGATTGCGGTCGCCCGCTGAACGGTCAGGACCGTTCCCGGGAAAAGACCCGTCCGCCCCGACACATCGCCGGCAAAGGCGTTGTCGACACGCCGGAGGCTGCGCAGGATCTGGATGAGGACCGGCGAGGAGGCGACCTGGAAATGGCGCAGCGCATCGCCGTCGTCGAACTCGGACGTGTCGAGAATCGTGACATCCAGATCGGCGACCCGCCAGACGTCGCGCAGATTGCCAAGTCGCTGATCCTGCCCGGTCAGAAGCGCCGACAGTTTCAGCGCCCGGTCCCGACGGGACGTGATGATGACGAAGGGCTGTGGCAGCCGGGGCAGGCGCCGAACCTGGGCGCGGAACACATCGACGTCGATGTCCGGTGACAGAAGGATGACGCCATCAATGCGTTGAAGCGTGTCTTTGTCCCCGCCTATGGCAAGTTGGCGGAGCGTCTCCATGGCAAGGAAGGCGCCAAGCGAATGGGCGACGATGGTGATCGACGGCGCCCCCGCCCTGGCGACGTCGCGAAGTGTCTCTTCCAGGCCGTCGCGGGAAAAGACGGTGCTGTCCCGGTCATATTGATACCCCAGCGGGCTGGCCAGTGACGGCCAGCTGTAGTGGACCGGAACGCCGTCGATCTCGAAATCATGAAGCAACTGCGCGAAGCGATAGACGCCCTCGGCGAAGTTCGTGTTGAAACCGTGAACGAAGACGACCGCCTGCCGGCGCGCCGGCGGAAGGCGCCGCAGCGCCGCGCCAAGGTCGCGGCGAAACTGCGCGGCGCGGTCATATTCCCTGATCTCCGAGGCCACGAACTCGGTGCGCGGATCGGGTCGGGCACCCGGATAGGTGATGTCCCCAAGCTGATGGGCCGGCGGGACCGACACGGCGACACGAGCGCGCCGGAGCGTTTCGCTTCGCACCGCACCGAAGGGCTCGATCCCCTTCGCTTCGGCCTCGCGCGCGCGGGTGGTGGCGACGAAAAGCGTGTGCGTGGTACCGATTTCGCCGGCCTCGGGCACGACGACCAGCCGAGCCCGAGGGGCGCATGCTGTCAGGGTGAGCAGGATGGCCAGCCACAACAGCGCCCGTCGTGGGGGGTCTGCGGCCCGATCCGTCATCAGAGGACGTAGCGGCTGAGGTCTTCCGATCGCACGAGTTCGCCGACGTTCGCCTCGACGAAGGCGGCATCTATCGTGACCCGCTCGCCCTCTCGGTCGGGGGCGGTGAAGGAAAGCTCCTCGAAGACGCGCTCCATCACCGTGTAAAGGCGCCGGGCACCGATATTCTCGACGCTTCGGTTGACCTCGGCGGCCATTCGCGCCAGTGCCGCGATGCCGTCATCGGTAAAGTCGATCTCGACGCCTTCGGTCGCCATCAGCGCCTTGTACTGAAGCGTCAGCGCATTGTCGGTTTCGGTCAGGATCCGCACGAAGTCGGCCTCGGTAAGGGCGCGAAGCTCGACGCGGATCGGCAGCCGCCCCTGAAGTTCCGGCAGAAGGTCCGAGGGTTTGGCGATATGGAACGCGCCCGAGGCAATGAAAAGGATGTGGTCGGTGCGCACCGGCCCGTGGCGCGTGGCGACGGTCGTCCCCTCGATCAGGGGCAGAAGGTCGCGCTGGACCCCCTCGCGGCTGACGTCTGCACCGCGCGCCTCGGCGCGGGCGCAAAGCTTGTCGATCTCGTCGAGAAAGACGATGCCGTTCCCCTCGACCGCGTCGATCGCCTGTCGGCGGACGGCATCTTCGTCGAGAAGCTTGTCCGCCTCCTCGCGCACCAGGATGTCGTAGCTGTCGGCGACACGCATCCGGCGCCGCCGGCGCCGCCCGCCAAAGGCCTTTCCGAACAGATCCTGAAGCGAAGCAATCTGGATTTCCATGCCGCCCATGCCGCCCGTGCCACCGGCCGGCGGCGCGCTGTCCTCGACCTCAAGCTCGACCTCGGTATCGGCAAGTTCGCCGCGGCGAAGCTTTTCGCGAAAGCGCTGGCGTGTTTCAGGTCGCGCGTTCTCGCCCGTCAGCGCGTCGAGGACCCGCTCTTCGGCGGCAAGTTCGGCCTTCGCGCGGACCTCTTCGCGCATCTGGTCGCGGACCATGGCAATGGCGCTGTCGACAAGATCGCGCACTATCTGCTCGACGTCACGGCCGACGTAGCCGACTTCGGTGAATTTCGTGGCCTCGACCTTCAGGAAAGGCGCTCGGGCAAGCTTGGCAAGCCGGCGCGAGATCTCGGTCTTGCCGACGCCGGTCGGTCCGATCATGAGGATGTTCTTCGGATAGACCTCGTCACGCAGTTCCGGCGGCAGGCGTTTGCGGCGCCAACGGCTGCGCAGTGCGACGGCGACGGCCCGCTTGGCATCGGCCTGGCCGATGATGAAACGGTCCAGTTCGGAAACGATCTCGCGCGGGGTCAGCTCGGTCATGGATGGCTCCCGTTCCCTGGCCTCAATCGGCCGAGACGGTTTCGATGGTCAGGTTGTGATTCGTGTAGACGCAAATGTCTGCGGCGATGGCCATCGCCTTGCGGACGATTTCCTCGGCGTCCAGATCCGAGTCCATGAGGGCGCGCGCCGCGGCAAGCGCATAGTTGCCGCCCGAGCCGATTGCGGCCACGTCGTGTTCCGGCTCGAGCACGTCGCCCGCGCCGGTGATGACCAGAAGTTCCCGCCCGTCCGTCACGATCAGCATGGCCTCGAGTCGGCGCAAGAGCTTGTCAGTGCGCCAATCCTTGGCAAGGGCGACAGCGGCCCGGGCAAGCTGGCCGGGCGCGGCCTCGAGCTTGGCTTCGAGACGCTCGAGCAGGCTGAAGGCATCCGCCGTCGACCCGGCGAATCCCGCGACAACCTCGAGGCCGCCGGGGGCAAGGCGCTGAACCTTGCGCGCCGATCCCTTGATGACCGTCGGGCCCAACGACACCTGCCCATCGCCCGCGACGACCACCTTTCCGCCCTTGCGGACCGCGATGATGGTCGTGCCGTGCCAGCCGGGAAATTCGGTTCCGCCCATTGTCGACCCTCTTGGCCGATAGCCGGCCTTTCCGTGAACCACAGAAAAAGGGAAAGGCGGCGGCCCCGACGGCCGCCGCCCGTTCCGGTTCAGTCAAGCGTGCGCTCGACCTCTTCGCGCTCGAAGATCTCGATGACGTCGCCTTCGCGAATGTCGTCGTAGTTCTCGAACGCCATGCCGCATTCCTGGCCGGACTGCACCTCGCGGACCTCGTCCTTGAAGCGCTTCAGCGTTTTCAGCGTGCCCTCGTGAATGACGACGTTGTCGCGCAGAAGCCGCACGCCCGCCGAGCGGCGCGCCACGCCTTCGGTCACGATGCAGCCGGCGACCTTGCCGACACCCGAGACCTTGAAGACCTGCTTGACCTGGGCGTAGCCGATGAACTTCTCGCGCACTTCGGCCGACAGAAGACCCGACGCCGCCTTCTTGATGTCATCTACGAGGTCGTAGATCACCGAGTAATAGCGGATCTCGACGCCCTTCTGTTGCGCAGCCTTTCGGGCCGAAGCGTTGGCGCGGACGTTGAAGCCGATGATGGGCGCCCCGGAAGCCTCGGCAAGGCCGACATCCGTTTCCGTGATGGCACCGACGCCCGAGTGCAGGACGCGCACGCGCACTTCTTCGTTTCCGATCTTCTCGAGCGCCTGGACGATCGCCTCGGCCGAGCCCTGGACGTCCGCCTTGACGACAACGGGCAGCTCCTTGACGTTCTCGTCGGCCTTGGCCTTGGCCATGAGCTGTTCGAGCGTCGTTGCAGCGCCCGCGGCGGCCCGTGCTTCCTTCGCCTTTTCCTGGCGGTATTCGGCAATTTCGCGGGCCTGGGCCTCGGTCTCGACGACGTTCAGGATGTCGCCGGCCTCGGGCGTCGCGCTGAGGCCGAGAACCTCGACCGGCACCGAGGGCCCGGCCTCCTTCACGCGTTCGCCACGGTCGTTGATGAGCGCGCGGACCTTGCCCCAGACCTCGCCGACGACGAAGACGTCGCCCTGGTGCAGGGTGCCCTTCTGGACAAGCACCGTCGCAACGGGACCGCGGCCGACGTCGAGCTTCGCCTCGATCACGGCGCCCTGGGCCGGCCGGTTCGGATTGGCCTTGAGGTCCAGAAGCTCTGCCTGAAGGGCGATGGCCTCTAGAAGTTCGTCGATCCCCTGGCCCGTCTTGGCCGAAACCTCGACGTCGAGCACATCGCCGGACAGTTTCTCGACGACGACCTCGTGCTGGAGAAGTTCGGTCCGCACCCTGTCGGGGTCCGCGCCGGGCTTGTCGATCTTGTTGATGGCGACGATCATCGGCACCCCGGCCGCCTTGGCGTGGTTGATCGCCTCGACCGTCTGCGGCATCACGCTGTCGTCGGCAGCGACGACCAGGACGACGATGTCCGTCACCTGGGCACCGCGCGCGCGCATCGAGGTGAAGGCCGCGTGACCGGGCGTGTCAAGGAAGGTCAGCGTCTTGCCGTCATCCGTCGTCACCTGATAGGCGCCGATATGCTGGGTGATCCCGCCGGCTTCCGTCTCGGTGACCTTGCTCTTGCGGATGGCGTCAAGAAGCGACGTCTTGCCGTGGTCGACATGGCCCATGACCGTGACCACCGGCGGACGCGGCTTCAGATCCTCGGGCTTGTCCTCGTAGGTGTCGATGACCTGTTCGACGTCCGCCTCGGAAACGCGCACGGGCTTGTGGCCGAATTCCTCGACAATCAGCTCGGCCGTCTCGGCGTCGATCGTCTGGTTCTGCGTGACCATCATGCCCATCTGCATGAGCGCCTTGACCACGTCGGCCGAACGCTCGGCCATCCGGTTGGCAAGTTCCTGCACGACGATGGTGTCGGGGATCTGCACCTCGCGCACGACCTTTTCGCGCTGCTGATGACCACCGGCCATCTTGCGGCGTTCGCGCTCCTGCTTGCGGCGCATCGCGGCCAGCGAGCGCTGGCGCCCGCCGTCGTCGCTGAGCGCCTGATTGAGGGTCAGCTTGCCCGAGCGCCGGCGATCGCCGGTCTTGCCGCGGGTTTCCCGCTCGCGTCGGGGTTCTTCCTTCTTGCGGGCAGGCGCGCGCTCGGGCTGAGGCGCGGGCTTCGCCGGGGCGGCCTCGACCGGAGCGGTCGGGGCCCGGCGCGCCTCTTCGGCCTCGCGCGCCTTGCGGGCGTCTTCTTCGGCCCGCCGGCGCGCGGCTTCGGCGCGCTCGCGCTCTTCACGCTCGCGTGCTTCGGCTTCGGCCCGGCGTCGGGCGCGCTCTTCGGCCCGGCGCTTCTCTTCTTCCTGCCGGCGCAGCTGTTCCTCGGCCTCGGCCGCCTTGGCGGCGGCGAGCGCCTTCATGCGCCGCTGCAGTTCGGCGTCCGAGATCCCCTGCGGGGTCTTGTCCGATTTCGCAGGCCGGGCCTGCGGCTTCGGCGTCGTCGAGGTCTTGGCCGCGGCCGCGCCCGCTTTCGGGACGACCACGCGCTTGCGCTTCGTCTCGACGACGACGTTCTTCGTCCTTCCGTGGCTGAAGCTCTGCTTCACCTGACCACTGCGGGGCCCGCCACGAAGGCCGAGTGTCTTTTTCCCGTCGTTGTCGCTCATACGTCTTCCGTTCCCTTTCCGGCGGCTTTGCCGCCGTCAGTCTCGCGCACGCCTGAAAGCCGCGCGGCCTCCTCGACGAAACCAGTCGTCAGGCCACCAGCACGCAGCGCCGCATGTATCACATGTTCCCGCCCGAAAGCCAAACCGATTTCTGCAGCCGACAGCGTGTCCACAAGGCTTTCGGCGCCTTTCGGGGGGCGCAACTTGCGCCTTTGCCGGTCCGACCCGTCGCGGGCCTGGACCAGGATTTCCGCCTCGCCCGTTTCGAGCCAGGCCTTTGTCTTCTCGAACCCGGCCACCGCCAGGTCCGCCTTTCGCGCCATCGACAGAAGCGCAAGGGTGCGCTTCGCCAGAAGCCGCTCGACCAGATCGACGAGGTCCGCGGGGACCGTCACCGGGCGGCGCGCGGCCCGCGCGAACAGGTTCTTTCGCACCGCCGTCTCGAGCGCCTTTCGATCGGCCGAGACCCAGATGCCGCGGCCGGGAAGCCGGCCGAGGACATCGGGCACGATCGCGCCATCGGGGCCGACCACGAAACGGATCAGACCAGCCTTCGGCTGGCTCTGACCCGTCGCGATACAGCGCCGCTCGGGCGTCTCGGCCCGGATCCTGGCTCGTGCTCCGCGTCCCACGGCTTCGATCGGCGCCTCCTCAGCTCTCGTCGCTCTTGCCCGCGGGCGTGGCGAACAGCGCTTCGGCCTCGGAAGCCGCAGGCGCGGCCGCTGCCACCGCCGCTTCGGCGTCTTCGTCGCCCTCGACGGCCTCTTCCTCGGCCGGGGCCAGCTGCGCATCGACGTCTTCCTGGGTCACCCAGCCAAGGGCAAGCCGCGCGTTCATCACCAGCGACTGCGCTTCCTCGAGCGAGACGTCGAACTTCTCGAGAAGCCCTTCGTCCTTGATGCGCTGACCATCAACCGTGGTCCAGCCGCCGGCAAGCTCCCAGTCCGCGCAGGTCGCGAAGTCCTCGAGACTCTTGATGCCGTTCCGGGCCAGTTCCTCGATCATCTGGGGCGTCAGCCCCTCGAATTCAACGAGGCTGTCCTCGGCACCAAGTTCGCGCGCATGCTCGATCGCCTTGCGGTTCTGCTCTTCGAGATACTCGCGCGCGCGGGTCTGCAGCTCGGTCGCCGTTTCCTCGTCGACACCGTCGATGACCAGAAGTTCGTCCATGTCGACATAGGCCACTTCCTCGAGCGAGGTGAAGCCTTCGGCGACGAGAAGCTGGGCGAAGAACTCGTCCAGGTCCAGCGTGTCCATGAACAGCTGGGTCCGCTCGGCGAATTCGGCCTGACGGCGCTGGCTCTCGGCCTCTTCGGTCAGAATGTCGATGTCGAGCCCCGTGAGCTGGCTGGCAAGACGGACGTTCTGACCCCGACGGCCGATGGCGAGGCTGAGCTGGTCGTCGGGGACGACGACCTCGATCTTGCCGGCCTCCTCGTCGATGACGACCTTCGTCACCTCGGCCGGCTGCAGCGCGTTCACAAGGAACGTCGCCTGATCCTCGTTCCACGGGATGATGTCGATCTTCTCGCCCTGCAGCTCGTTCACGACCGCCTGGACGCGGCTGCCGCGCATGCCGACGCAGGCACCGACCGGGTCGATGCCGCTGTCATAGGACACGACGGCAATCTTCGCCCGGCTGCCCGGGTCGCGCGCCACGGCCTTGATCTCGATGATGCCGTCATAGATTTCCGGCACTTCCATCTTGAACAGCTCGGCCATGAACTCGGGCGCCGTGCGGCTCAGGAAGATCTGCGGGCCGCGCGCCTCGCGGCGGACATCCTTGACATAGGCCCGGATCCGGTCGCCCGTGCGATAGGATTCGCGGCCGATCTTGTCGTTGCGGCGCAGCACGGCTTCGCCCCGGCCCACGTCGACGATGACGTTGCCGTATTCCTCGCGCTTGACCACGCCGTTGATGATGGTGCCGACGCGGTCCTTGAACTCCTCGTACTGGCGCTCGCGTTCGGCCTCGCGCACCTTCTGGAGGATCACCTGCTTGGCCGACTGGGCCGCGATCCGGCCGAGCTCGACCGGCGGCACCTCGTCCGAGATCTCATCTCCGATCTGGGCCTCGGGGTTGATGGCCCGGGCTTCGTCCAGCGTCATCTCGGCATGCGGGTTCTCGACCTCCTCGACGACCGTGCGCACGCGCCGGAAGGTGGCGCGACCGGTCTTGCGGTCGATCGACACGCGAATGTCCAGATCCGCGCCGTAGCGCGACTTCGCGGCCTTGGCGAGGCTTTCTTCCATCGCTTCGATGACGACGCCCGGGTCGATCATCTTCTCGCGCGCGACGGCCTCGGCCGTCTGCAAGAGTTCCAGCTGGTTTGCTGACGTGATTGCCATGTTCACTCCTCCTCGGACGGCGCTTCGTCCGTCTCGATCTCGTCAAATTTCGTTTCGTCCACGGTGCCAGAGGCCTTGCGCTCGTGAAGGACCTCGGCGATCAGTTCGTCGGTCAGCACGAGCTTGGCATCGGCAAGCCAGTCGAACTTCAGCCCGATGACGCCCTCATCGATTTCGATCAGGACCTCGTCGCCCTCGGTCCCGGCGAGGCGCCCCTTGAAGCGCTTGCGCCCGTCGATGAGCTCTGCCGTCTCGAGTTTCGCGACATGACCCGCCCAGGTTTCGAAGTCCTTCAGTCGCGTCAACGGACGGTCGATCCCGGGGCTCGAAACCTCGAGCGTGTAGGCATCCGCAATCGGGTCCTCGACATCGAGGACCGCCGACACCGCAGTCGAGATTTCCGCGCAGTCATCGACCTCGATCCCGCCATCGGGGCGGTCGGCCATGATCTGCAGCGTCTTTGTCTTGCCGCCCATGAAGCGCAGTCGCACAAGTTCGAAGCCCATGTCCTCGATGACCGGGCGCACGATCTCGGCAAGGCGGCGATCGAAGGCGGCTTTCGCGATAAGGTCTGTCATTCTCTCTGGCACAAAAAAACGGGCCAGCGGCCCGTTGTCGTTTCCGGTGGAGCGTCGGGTGTGGAGGCCGACGCGCCGCTTGTTGATGCCGATATAGGGCGAGGCATCGCCAGATGCAAGTGTCTTGGCGACGGCGACCGAAAACGTGAAGGGCGCGCCGCCGGCGCGCCCCTCGGGTTCATGCGGTCATGCGGCTGGCGTGGTCAGGCCATCCACCACCGCTCGGCCATGCGGGCGTTGTCCATCTGCCAGAGGTTGCCGATCTTCTCCGGCGTGCCGATCTTGACCGACTTCGCCTGCACGTAGTTGGCATACATCGGAATGATCGTTCCGCCTTCGGCCGAGATGATCCGCTGCATCTCGACATAGATCTCGCGGCGCCGGTTCTGGTCAAGCTCGACCCGCCCCATCTTCAGAAGCTCCTGGAAGCGGTCATTGTGCCAATGCGTGTCGTTCCACGGCACGCCGTCCTCGTAGGCGGTCGAGAACATCCAGTCCTCGGTCGCCCGGCCCGACCAGTAGCACGCGCACCACGGCTTCTTGAGCCAGACGTTGGACCAGTAGCCGTCCGCGGGCTCCTGGACGACGTTGATGTCGATGCCGCAGGCCTTGGCCGACGACTGGTAGAGAAGCGCCGCGTCGACGGCCCCGGTGAAGGCCGCGTCCGAGGCCGAGAGGTCGACCGAAAGCGACGAAAGGCCCGCCTGCTTCAGATAGTATTTCGACTTGTCGGGATCGTACTCGATCGGCGGCAGATCCTCGTCGAAGAACTGGTTCGCCGGGCCGATCGGGTTGTCGTAGCTGACGCGGCCATGGCCCAGAAGGACCTTGTCCACCATTTCCTGCCGGTTCACGGCGTGCTTCAGCGCCTTGCGCACGTTCACGTCGTTGAACGGTTCCACGTTGGTCAGCATCGGGAAGGTGTAGTGCTGGTTGCCCGTCACCTCCTGGATCTCGACCATCGGGTTGGCCTTCAGAAGCGCCTCGGTCTTGAAGTCGATCCGGTTGATGGCGTGGACCTGCCCCGTCAGAAGCGCGTTCGTGCGGGCGGTCGCGTCGTTGATGGCGATGTATTCGATCTCGTCGAAGAAGCCGGCCTGGTCGCCCTTGTAATGGTCATCCACGCGCTTGCCGACGAAGCGCACGCCGGGATCGAAGCTGACGACGCGGTAAAGACCCGTGCCGATGCCCTTGGCGATCGCCTCTTCGATCTGGCCGGCGGGATAGATGAGGATGTGATAGTCCGACATCAGGTAGGGGAAATCGGCGTTCCCGCCCTTCAGCGTGAACTGCACCTGATGGTCGGTGACCTTCTTCATCTCCTCGATGTTCGACACGATCGGCTTGGCCGCCGACTTCGCGCCCTCAGCCACGTGCATCTTGAGCGATTCGATGACGTCGTCGGCGCCGAAGTCCTTGCCGTTGTGGAACTTGACGCCCTTGCGCAGGTTGAACGTCCAGACCCGCGCGTCGGCCGACGCTTCCCAGCTTTCGGCGAGCTCGCCCTTGAGCGAGCCGTCGGCGGCGACCTCGGTCAGGCTGTCGAACACCGCGCCCTGCGCCGAGGCGATCATGAACAGGTCCGAGTGCGTCCGGCCGTCCCAGCTGTCGGACGTGTTGGCGCCCGAAAGCCCGGCGACAAAGCGGCCGCCGCGCTTCGGGGCGGCAAGGGCAGGCATGCCGGTGGCCGCCAGAAGGCCCAGTGCCGCGCTTGTCTGCATCAGACCGCGTCTTGTGAAATTCGTCATCTTCTTCTCCCTGATTGAGGCTTGTTGTTCCGGCCGCGGAGCGCGACCGATTCGGTTACATTCTATCAGCCGCTGCATCCCCGATGTTCTCGACGCCGCGTTCTGCCAGAAGCCGGTCCAGCCAGTCGGGGTCCATTTCGGGCACCGACGACAGAAGCAGATCGGTATAGGGGTGGTGCGGCGGGCGGAACATCTCGTCGCGCGGGCCGGTTTCGACCACGCGGCCGTCCTTCATGACGACGACTTCGTCCGCGATGGCGCGCACGGTCGCAAGATCGTGGGTGATGAACATGTAGCTGAGGCCGAGCTCGTCCTGAAGCCGGGCGAGAAGGCGCAGGATGCCCTCGGCGACCAGCTGGTCGAGGGCGCTCGTGACCTCGTCGCAGATGATGAAGCGCGGCTCGGCGGCAAGGGCACGGGCAATGCCGATGCGCTGCTTCTGGCCGCCGGAAAGTTCGCCTGGCTTGCGGCCGCGGAACGTCGCCGGGTCGAGTTCGATCTGCTCGAGAAGCTGGTCGACCCGCCGTTCGCGTTCGCGCCCGGTTCGACCGGTATAGAACTGCACCGGACGGCCGATGATCTCGGCTATCGTCTTGTTCGGATTGAGGGCCGTGTCGGCCATCTGGTAGATCATCTGGATCTGCCGAAGCTGATCGCGCGACCGCTTCCGATAGCTTGGCGGCAGGGGCTCGCCCATGAACTCGACGACGCCTTCGGTGGGCGGAAGAAGGCCGGTGATGACCCGCGCCGCGGTCGACTTGCCCGAGCCCGATTCGCCGACGACGGCGACGGTCCGGCCCTCGGCGATCTCGAAGCTGACATCGTGAAGGACCGGGATCTTCCCGTAGGCCGCCGAAACCCCCCGCAAGGCGACGACGGGCGTCGAGCCGGCCGGCGCCGGCGGCTTTTGCGGTCGCTGGAAGCTGCGGACGGCCCAGAGCGACTTCGTATACTCCTCGCGCGGGTGCGAAAGCATCTCTCGCGTCTCGGCCTCTTCCACCTCGTCGCCACGCAGCAGGACCTTGATGCGATCGGCCATCTGGGCGACGACCGCAAGGTCGTGGGTGATGTAGATGGCGGCCGTGTCGAACTGCTCGACGATGTCGCGGATGGCGGCAAGCACCTCGATCTGGGTGGTGACGTCAAGCGCGGTCGTCGGTTCGTCGAAGATGATGAGGTCCGGCCGGCAGGACATGGCCATTGCCGTCATGGCGCGCTGCAACTGACCGCCCGAAACCTGGTGCGGATAGCGAAAGCCGATTTCTTCGGGATTCGGCAGCCGCAGCCGCCGGTAAAGCTCGATGCCGTCGCGCATCGCCTCTTCGCGCGACATGATCTTGTGCACCACGGGGGCCTCGACATGCTGGTCGATGAGCTTGTGGGCGGGGTTGAAGCTGGCGGCGGCGGACTGTGCCACATAGGCAATTCGCGCACCAAGAAGGCGCCGGCGCGTTGCCGCGTCCGCCGTCGTCAACTCGATCCCGTCGAAATTCACCGAGCCCGAGGAGATCCGGCAGCCGTCGCGCGTGTATCCCATCGCGGCCAGGCCAAGGGTCGATTTCCCGGCCCCAGATTCCCCGATCAGGCCGAGCACTTCTCCCTTGTCGAGGGTCAGGCTGACGCCGTTGATGATCGGGACCCAGGTTTCGTCGGTGTGCCCCTCGATATGGATGTCGCGGATTTCCAGAAGTCGCTCGGCCATCGGTCTACTCCTTCAGGCCCGACGAGCGGTAGAGCATCCAGTCCACCACGAAGTTGACCGCGACCGTGAGAAGCGCAATCGCCCCGGCCGCCATGAGCGGCAGGGACGCCGTCAGGGGCGAGAAGGCCGCGAAATTGATGAACGGTGCAAGGTCGCGCACCATCGACCCCCAGTCGGCCAGGGGCGGCTGGATGCCCACGCCCAGGAACGAGAGAGAGGCGATCGTCAGGAACACGAAGCAGAAGCGCAGACCGAACTCGGCAAGAAGGGGCGATGTCGCGTTCGGAAGGATCTCTCGGAAGATGAGATAGCCAAGCCCTTCGCCGCGAAGGCGCGCCGCCTCGATGTAGTCCATGACGACGATATTGCCCGCCACCGCCCGGGCCAGCCGGAAGACGCGGGTCGAGTCGATCACGGCGATGATGAACACCATGTAGAGCGTCAGAAGCTGTTTTTCCGATCCCGCCCAGGCCGATGCGATCGTCATCAGAAGAAGCGCGAAGATGAGCGCCGGAATGGCCATCAGGACATCGACCAGCCGGCCCAGAAGCTGATCTACCCAGCCGCCCAGCGTCGCGGCCAGAAACCCGAAGGTGCCACCCAGGAAGAAGGCGATGCAGGTGGTCGCAAAGGCAATCCCGACCGTGTTCTGTGCGCCGAAGATGAGACGGGACAGAAGATCGCGCCCGATCTGGTCGGTGCCCAGAAGGAACCGCGGATCCCCGCCCATCGCCGGGTCGCCGCCCGGCAGGACGTTGACCTTGTCGAAGACGTCGGCCTGACCGTAGGGGGCAAGGAAATCGGCGAAGATCGCCGTCAGCGCATAGAGGGTGATGACGAGAATGCCGAATGCGGCCGTCAGGGGCATCTGACGGAAGAGCCGCCGGGAACCGGCCGTTCCGATGCGCCGGCCCAGCGCGCGGAACACCCAGGCGGCGACCGCGAACAGAATGAAGCCCTCGACGGCCTTGTTGAAGAAGAAATAGCGGGCCGCCTCGGGGCCTTCAGCGGTCTTTCCCTGCCAGTAGACGTAGATGATGCCGACCAGCAGAACGGCCCCCAGCGCGTAGCCGAACGCGACCCCCATTCCCATGTCGCGAAAGTAGGGCCGGTTCCCCGTCAGCCGCCGGCCGGCGGCGCGAAAGACCCACCCAAGCGCCAGACAGCCCAGGACAAGCCCCAGGATTTCAACCATGATCGCGATCATTTCGGATGCCTCAGGCGCGGGTTCGACAGGATCGAAAGGATGTCGGCGGTGAGGTTCAGAAGAATGTAGGCCGCCGCGAAGACGAGACAGCAGGCCTGTACCACCGGAATGTCCCGGATCTTCACGCTGTCAACGAAAAGCTGGCCGATGCCCGGATAGACGAAGACCACCTCGACGACGACGACGCCGGTGATGAGGTAGGCAAGGTTGAGGGCGATGACGTTGATGATCGGCGCAAGCGCGTTGGGCAGTGCGTGGACGATGATGACGCGCATCGGGCTGAGTCCCTTCAGGCGCGCCATCTCGATGTAGGGCGAGGCAAGAAGGTTGATGATGGCCGCCCGCGTCATGCGCATCATGTGCGCCGTGACCACCAGCGTAAGCGTCAGTGCCGGAAGCATCGTCAGCCGAAGCCGTTCGGTGAACGACAGCCCCTCGTGGATGTTCGAAAGCGACGGGAACACCGGGTTCAGCACCGCAAGGAAGAGGATGAGGATATAGGCCAGAAAGAACTCGGGGCTCGAGATCGAGGTCAGCGTCGCGACATTGGTGATCCGGTCGAACACCGTGTTGCGGTAAAGCGCGGCAAGAACGCCGAGCGTCAGCGACACCGGCACGGCGATGGCCGCCGTGGTTCCGGCAAGAAAGATCGTGTTCTGGAACCGCGGCTTGATCTGCTCGGCCACGGAGCCAAGGCCCGAACCCGTTTCCGAGCCGGTGAAGCTGCGGAAGTTGGCCTGCGCGAAGCTGGTGCCGAAATCCCCATGCAGCACGCCGGCGAGCCAGGACAGATATCGCTGAACCATGGGCCGGTCGAGCCCGAGATCCCGCCGGATGGCTTCGACCGCCTCGGGTGTGGCACCCTGCCCCAGGATTGCCTCGGCGAAATCGCCGGGAAGCATGTTCACGGCGACAAAGATCACGATCGAGACCGCAAACAGCGTCAGGACACCAAGGATCAGGCGCTGTACGAGAATTCGGCCAATGGCCCCCAAGGCCCTTGCCTCCCTTGTTCTTCGTTTTTTCCACACGTTACTGCCGAAAGACGGCGTGTAAAGTGTTTTTCATTGTCCCGATGCGCCCGCCGCCAGCGGCCGGCGGTCCGTGGCGATTTCGTCCATGATCCTTCTGAGCGCGCGCCCGATCGGCGGCTCGCTGAGGGCGTGGCCGGCATTCGGCACCATCTCGAGATCGGCGGCGGGCCAGGCCTCGGCCAGATCCCAGGCGGCCTTCGGGGGGCAGATGACGTCGTAGCGACCCTGCACGATCGATCCGGGGATGGCTCGAATCCGCCCCGCTTCGGCAAGGATCTGGTCGTCGCGGCGCAGGAACCCGCCGTGGAAGAAGTAGTGGTTCTCGAGCCGCGCGAAGGCACGCGCATATGCGTCCGGCGCGTCGCCCGGCGAAAGATGCGCGTTCATCGAGGCAAGGGCGTTTTCCCACCGCGTCCAGTGACGCGCGGCCTGTCGGGCGCGGCGCTCGTCCGCGCCGAAGAGAATGGCGTGATAGCCCATGATGGGGTCGCCGCGTGCCTCTGGCGGCAGGGGCGCCAGAAAGCGCGCCCATTCCTCGGGGAAGAAGCGCGCGGCGCCGCCGCGATAGAACCAGTCGAGCTCCTCTTGCCGCATCAGGAAGACGCCGCGCAGCACGAGGTGAAGCACCCGCTCGGGGTGCGCCTCGGCATAGAGAAGCGCCAGCGTGGCTCCCCAGCTTCCGCCGAAGACGATCCACCGCTCGATGCCGAGCGCCGCGCGGATCCGCTCGATGTCCGCGACAAGGTGCCATGTCGTGTTCGCCTCGACCGAGGCATGAGGCGTCGAACGCCCGCAGCCGCGCTGATCGAACAGGACGGCCCGATACCGGTCCGGCGCGAAATACCGCGCCATCGCGGGACTGCAGCCGCCGCCGGGCCCGCCATGCAGAACGATCACCGGCAGGCCGGCCGGGTTTCCATATTCCTCGATGTGCAGCCGGTGTCCCTCGCCCACGTCAAGTCCGAGGACGCGGGTCGGCCGCGCCGGCGGATAAAGCCCGTCGACAAGGCGATCTTTGGTCGTGGAACGGTCCATACAAGACCTATATAACGGCTCGTGCCCCTGTGCCGAGGGAAAACGTCGAACCACGAGGAAAGCAGTCATGGCGCAGCCGGAAACCGTCGATCACCCGCGATCGGCCGACCCGAAGGAACTTGCGAAGTTCGAGGCCATGGCGGCCGAGTGGTGGGACCCCGAGGGCAAGTTCAAGCCGTTGCACATGCTCAACCCGTGCCGGCTCGACTACATCACGCGCCAGATCGCGGCCGAGTTCGGCCGCAGCCGGGACGACGCCCTGCCCTTTGCTGGCCTCAGACTTCTCGACATCGGCTGTGGCGGTGGTCTTCTGTCCGAGCCCATGGCGCGCCTCGGGGCCGAGGTGGTGGGGGCCGATGCCGCCGAAGGCAACATCCCCGTCGCGGCGCTGCACGCACGCCAGTCGGGCCTTGAAATCGACTATCGACACACGACCGCCGAAGCCCTTGCCGAGGCCGGAGAACAGTTCGACGTCGTCTTGAACATGGAGGTCGTCGAGCACGTGCCGGATCCCGCCGAATTCCTGGCCACCTGCGCGCGCCTCGTGCGCCCCGGCGGGATCATGATCTGCTCGACGATCAACCGCACGCCGCGAAGCTTTGCGGCCGCCATCGTCGGTGCCGAATGGGTCATGCGCTGGCTGCCGAAGGGCACCCATGACTGGCGAAAGTTCATCACGCCGGACGAGCTTCGCACGATGATCGAGGTCGCGGGTCTTCGGTTTCTCGACCGCAAGGGATTCGTTTTCAACCCGCTTTCCTGGCGGTGGTCGATCTCGGACCGTGACCTTGGCGTGAACTACGTGACGACCAGCCGCCGTCCCGGTGCGGCCGCGGGGGCTACTGCGCCCCTTTCGGCGCGCGGGTGACCTGCACCGCGGCCCGCGCGTCAGAGATCAGCTGCGCGCCATCAAGGCCCTTGGCGTTCATCTCGGCGATCCACTCGGCGATGACCTGGTCGCCAAGCGCCTTGATCCTTGCCGTTTCGGCCTCCGACAGCGTGGCGATCTCGTTCCCGGCGGCGGCCATCGCGGCGCGTCCCTCGACATCGCCGATGTCATGGGCGCGCCCGGCCCAGGCCGAAGTGTAGAACCCCGAATTGGCGTCGATCACCGCGCGCAGGTCCTCGGGCAGGCTTTCGTATTTCTTCCTGTTCATCGCCCAGATGAAGAAGAGGTTGTAAAGCGACTTGTCACCGGCGACGTCCGTGTGACTGTCCGTCAGCTCGTCCAGACCAAGCGACGGTGCCTGTTCCCAGGTGATGACGCCCCCGTCGACGACGCCCTTGGCCAGCGCTTCGGGGAAGGCGGGCACAGGCATGCCGACCGGGATCGCCCCCAGCTTGTCCAGAAGCAGCGTCGCCGGCCGCGACGGCCCCCGAAGCTTGAGGCCCTTCAGGTCCTCGACGCGCTTCGGCGCCGGTCCCTTCTTGTGCACGAGGCCCCGCCCGTGCATGTGGACGGCAATCACCTTCACGTCGGCGAAGTCGTCGGCAAGCCACTTCTGGGTGAAGACCCAGGCGGCCTTCGAGGCTTCTTCGGCCGATTTCGTGACCATGAAGGGCATTTCCATCGCCTCGGCCTCGGGGAAGCGGCCGGGCTGGTAGCCGGGAATGACCCAGCCGCCATCGACGGCGCCGTCGCGGATCAGGTCGTACATCGACGGCGCCTTGCCGCCGAGCTGCATGAACGGATAGATCTCGACCTTGATGCGACCGCGCGACTCCCGTTCGACCTTTTCGGCCCAGGGCTTCATGAAATACTTCGGGTTTGCGCTTTCCGGCGAGACAAAGTGCTGAAACCGCAGGACCACCTCTTGTGCGGCGGCGGGAAGGGCCACCAGCGAAAGACAAAGCGCGACCAGGATCGAGCGGGCAGGTTTCATTGCGATTCA
>RFGD01000394.1 GCA_003696705.1 Alphaproteobacteria bacterium
CACCGGCCTGTCGGGCTCGGGGAAGTCGACGATCGCCAATGCCCTCATGGTGAAGCTCATGGAAATGGGGGACCGGCCGGTGACGCTTCTCGACGGCGACGTGGTGCGCAAGCACCTGTCGTCGGAACTCGGCTTCTCGAAAGAGCACCGCGACATCAACATCCGCCGCATCGGCTACGTCGCCTCCGAGATCACCAAGAACGGCGGTATCGCCATCTGTGCCCCCATCGCGCCCTATGCCGCGACACGACGCGCCGTGCGCGAGATGATCGAGCAATACGGCGCCTTCGTCGAGGTGCATGTCGCGACGCCCCTCGAAGAGTGCGAGCGCCGGGACCGCAAGGGCCTCTACAAGCTCGCGCGAGAGGGCAAGATCAAGGAGTTCACCGGCATCTCGGACCCCTACGAGGCCCCCGAGAACCCCGAACTTCGCCTCGACACCACCAACACCGAGGTCGATCACTGCGCCCATCAGGTCCTTCTTGCGCTCGAGGGCCTTGGCCTGATCGCGGGTCAGTCCTGACCGCCACCGGTGTTGCCTTCAGACGGCAAAGGGGCCCCTCTGGCCAGAGGGGCCCCTTTCGCATGCCGCCGGCCAGACGTTGGCCGGGCGCGCTTCAGTGAACGTTCACCGGCGCAAAGTCGTGCTGTCTGGCAAGGACAAACGCAAGCGTCCTGTCACGCACAAGGGCAAGCCGCTCGCCGTCGGCGCCATGCACCGCATAAAGCGTGTTCACCCCCGGTGCCTGCGCCCGGATCTCGGCCGGCAGTTCGCTGACCGGGATCGGCCGGACATAGACGATCCGTTCGCCTTCCTGAGTTCCGAAATCGTACTTGTGGTTCATACCGTCACCTTTCCTTTCAGGCCCGCGTGATGTCGATGCGTCGGACGACGCCTTGCGGCGACCGTCGCGCCAGATCGACGTGCAGCAGGCCGTTTTCCAGCTTCGCGCCGGAAACCTCGACGCCCTCGGCCAGCACGAACGCCCGCTGAAACTGCCGGCCGGCGATGCCCCGATGCAGGAACACACGCCCGGCATCGTCCTCGCGCTGCTTGCCGCGGATCACCAGCTGGCGATCCTCGACCGTCACCGACAGATCCTCTTCGCGGAACCCGGCCACCGCCACGGTGATCCGGTAGGCGTCTTCACCGCGCTGCTCGATGTTGAACGGCGGATATCCGTCGTTCGCCGACCGGGCGGTCCGTTCCACGAGACGTTCGAGTTCCTCGAACCCAAGGAGGAACGGATGCGAAGCGAAGGTGAGTTTCGTCATGCGTCAAGTCCTTCGAAAAGCGACCCTTCGTGCCGGCCCCCTTCTGGGCGACCGTTGCAACGAATATGGGAAAGACGCGGCCACCTCGCAAGAGGGGGCACGACCCGACCACGCACGTGTTGGCCGAATCGCGTCAACGTCGTATCGTCGGGCCTCCTGACGCCGACGACCGGTGAAGAAGAAGAGGGATTTCGGTGAACGCCCCGCACCAGATGGACCACGAGGAAATCCTGCGCGCCCGGCTGGAGATCCTGCGTCGAGAGCACCGGGATCTCGACCTCGCCATCGAGGCCCTTCAGGAAGCGCCTGCCCCGGACCCGTTCACGCTCAAGCGGCTCAAGAAGAAGAAGCTGGCGCTCAGGGACCTCATCGCGCGGATCGAGGACATGCTGACCCCCGACATCATCGCCTGACCGGCACCGGGCCACGCCCGCGCCACACGGCCGCGGGCGATTGCCTGCCGCCGCGGCGTCGCTATAGTGCGCCGCAACGCAGACGCCGGAAGGGACGAAGGATGGGCAATACCGAGGTCGGCATCATCATGGGCAGCCAGTCCGACTGGGCCACAATGCGCGAGGCAGCCCTCATTCTCGACGAGCTTGGGGTTGCCTACGAAAAGCGCATCGTCTCGGCCCACCGGACGCCGGACCGGCTCTGGGAATACGGACGCACGGCGGTGGCGCGGGGGCTCAAGGTCATCATCGCCGGCGCCGGCGGCGCGGCCCATCTGCCCGGCATGATGGCTTCGAAGACAAGGCTGCCGGTGATCGGCGTGCCCATCCGCTCGCAGGCGTTGTCCGGGATCGACTCGCTTTATTCAATCGTGCAGATGCCGCGGGGCTTCCCGGTGGGGACGATGGCCATCGGCGCCGCCGGGGCGGCCAATGCAGGCCTGATGGCGGCGGCCATCCTGGCCCTCGGCGACGACGAACTTGCCCGCCGCCTCGAGGCCTGGCGCGCCGATCTCAGCGCCTCGATCCCCGAGGAGCCTGCCGATGACTGAACCCCTTCGCACGGGCGCGCGCATAGGCATCCTCGGCGGCGGCCAGCTTGGGCGGATGCTCTCGGTGGCCGCGGCAAGGCTCGGCTTCACGACCCATGTCTTCGACCCCGCCCCGAACCCGCCGGCGGGCCACGTGGCCGACACCGTCACGACGGCAGGCTACGACGCGATCGACGCGCTTCGGGCCTTCGCCCGTGACGTCGACGTCGTCACCTTCGAGTTCGAGAACGTTCCGGCCGAAGCGCTCGACGCCATCGAGGCGATCGTTCCCATCCGGCCCGGGCGCGCCTCGCTGGCCACAAGCCAGGATCGGCTCGCCGAGAAGCGCTTTCTCGAAGGGCTGGGGCTTGGCACCGCCCCCTTCGCCCCGGTCGACGACCTGGCCGGGCTCGAGGCCGCGCTTGGGCGGATCGGCACGCCCGCGATCCTCAAGACGCGCCGGCTTGGCTATGACGGCAAGGGGCAGGTGTGGATCCGTGCCGACGAAGAGGCCCCCGCCGCGCTCGAGGCGCTTGCCGGGGCGCCGGCGATCCTTGAAGGCGTGGTGCGCTTCGACCGAGAGGTTTCGGTCATTGCGGCCCGCGCGCAGGACGGCGCCGTGGTCGCCTTCGACCCCGGCGAGAACCTGCACGAAGGGGGGATCCTGCGCACGACCGTCGTCCCCTCGGCGATGCCGGCCGATCTGGCCGCCGACGCCGTGCTGATAGCCGGGCGCATCCTCAACGCGCTCGAGCATGTCGGGGTGATGGGGGTCGAACTGTTTCAGGCAGGCCGCGCCCTCTTCGTGAACGAGATCGCGCCGCGGGTCCACAACTCGGGCCACTGGACGCAGAACGGCTGCGTCATCGACCAGTTCGAACAGCACATCCGCGCCATTGCCGGCTGGCCCCTTGGCGACGGGCGCCGGTTCGCCGACGTGACGATGGAGAACCTCATCGGCGACGATGTCCGGCGCATCCCCGAGATCGCCCGCGACCCGCGCGCCGCAATCCACCTCTATGGCAAGGCCGAGGTGCGCCCGGGCCGCAAGATGGGGCACGTGAACACGGTCCACGCCCGGGGCTGAGGCTATCGCGCGGTGCTTGCGGCCATGCGCCCGAGAAGGGCGCCTATCCCCGTCATGTCGTGATCGAACCGCCCCGTGCGCAGGAAGTGGATGGTCTGCGCGATCACGACCGGGTCGTTGGCCATGAAGGTGTGGGTGACCGGCAGCACGATGTGATCGTCCATGCCCTTCAGCCGCGTACTTCTGACCGAAACCTTGCCGTCGTCGGGTCCGGGGATGAGATAGGAAAACAGGGGGTTGAGCGAGCGATTGCCCGCGATGATGCCCACCCCGGGAAGGGGGCCCAGCCCCTCGGGAAGGCCGTCGGCGCCGGTTCCAAGGACGGCCCCCGCCGGCCCGTTCAGGCGGCGAAACAGCGTCAGATCGCCGAAGCGATCGACCAGTTCCGAACCGTGGTTGGGCGGCCCGAGCATCACCGTCCGGCCGATCCGGGGAACGCTGTGTCTGGCGAGATAGAGGCGCAACAGGATCCCGCCCATGGAATGGGTCACGAAATGGACGGGACCGTCCTTCGGACACTCGGCCACCGACCGGGGGATGACCGTCTCGGCCAGTGCCTCGATGTCCTCGGTCGTCGAGGGGTAGGTGCGGTTGACGGTGACAAATCCGGCCGCTTCCAGGGCGATTTCCATGACGGTCAGTGACGCCGCCGTGCGCGCCAGCCCATGGAGCAGGACGACGCAATCGGCCCGCGCCGCCGGGACAAGTGCCGCGAAGAAGGCGATCAGGAGAATCAGAAATCGCATGG
>RFGD01000395.1 GCA_003696705.1 Alphaproteobacteria bacterium
ATGTGGCCGAAGCACCAGGCCCTTCGGCTTGGCGCGACCGAGTTCGAACTCCGCGCCGAGGACATGCGCGCCTCGGTCGTTCTCGGCCTTGCGTCCGGCACGCCGCTGCGCCGCGCGGTGGCCGTCGTTCGCGACGCCGCCCTCGACGGGGGGACGCTGCCCATCGACGGCGCCGCGGCAGCGCGCGCGGCCATCCGCTAGGCGCCCGGCGGGCCGGCAAGTTATGACATCGGGGTCGAGATCCTGGATCTTGCCCTTGGCCCGGCGGCGACGCCCCACCTGCCCGCCGACGGCAGCCTTCCCCCCACCATCGCGCGCCTTCGCCTTGACGTCGGCGCCGAATTCGACGGCCCGCTTGGGGTCGCGGGCGGCGCCGGGTCCCTGCCCCGCCCCTTGCGCGCAAGCTTTCGCGACGCGACGGTCAACTGGGGATCGGTGACCGCCACGATCACCGGCGATCTGACCTTCGACGCGCGGGGCCGGCCCTCGGGGCGCCTTCTTCTGGATATCGGCAACTGGCCCGTCCTTCTGGCGGCGCTGCGGACCAGCGGAGTCATCGACGGCGACCGGGCCGGCGCGGTGGAAGGCGCCTTCGGCGCGGTTTCGAGCACCGGACCTGACGGCCTGCCGCGCGTGCGCCTTCCCGTGACGCTCGACAGCGGGGTGGCCGCCATCGGGCCCATCGTTCTCGGCACGCTGCCGCCCTGGCTTCCGGGCTGAGGCCCGGCGGCTAGCGGCAGTAGGGACCGCCCCGGTAACGTGCCGTGTCGAGGTGCAGGTGGTCCTTGTGATAACGGTCCGAGCCGGGGCCGAGCACGGTGCCGAACGGCCCGCAGGCCGCCTTGTGGACCCGGCGAAGGATCTTGCCCTCGGCGCGACGGCCCCATCCATCGAGCACGGTGATCGTCTTGCCGTTCGCAAGCTCGATCCCGGAAATGTCGATGGCATGTCCCTTCGCGTGCTCGGACAGTTTCGCGCCCGGCTTGCTGTTGCGCGTGCGGCACGAATAGGACGCCGCGACCCTGAGGCCGCTGACCCCGCCCCCAAGGCGGCCGACCGCGGGTTTCACGCCCCGGCCGATCCAGCCGCGCAGGGCGCGGGCCGTCGTGCAGTCGATGACCGCGGGCTGGCTGAGCCGGACGCCGGCGATCGAGGTCACGCGCACCGGGCGCTCGACCGCGCAGCCCCGCATGCGCCCCCGGATGGGCGCAAGCTCCTGGCCGCGAATGTCGCCGACGCCGCA
>RFGD01000396.1 GCA_003696705.1 Alphaproteobacteria bacterium
GCTCAACCCCCCAAAGAATCGCCCCCGCGATTGAAACTGCTCCGCTACTGGCAGTTTACGGCCGTTTGCTCTGGCTCAACCCCCCAAAGAATCGCCCCCGCGATTGAAACAGCGCCAGGATGTTTTCTGGCAGTGGTGTTGGTTGAGCTCAACCCCCCAAAGAATCGCCCCCGCGATTGAAACATTTCTATTGGTTGTGTTCAGTGTAAGAAGGAATGCTCAACCCCCCAAAGAATCGCCCCCGCGATTGAAACATGCTACCCGCGCCGGTTATGCTGCTTGTTCCTGAGCTCAACCCCCCAAAGAATCGCCCCCGCGATTGAAACCCCACCGTCCTGGGTATGGTGACCGCAGCCAACAACGGCTCAACCCCCCAAAGAATCGCCCCCGCGATTGAAACTTCTGCTGCTGTTGGTATTGGAGCGGCTCCAATTATGCTCACCCCCCCAAAGAATCGCCCCCGCGATTGAAACCCGGGTTCAGGCTGGGGGGGGCTGCCGCTTCTGGCGCTCAACCCCCCAAAGAATCGCCCCCGCGATTGAAACAAAAACAAACCATCATCACCAGAGTAAAGCCAATTGGCTCAACCCCCCAAAGAATCGCCCCCGCGATTGAAACAAAATTGGTATACGGTGCAGCATCCCCATAACATTGCTCAACCCCCCAAAGAATCGACCCCGCGATTGAAACCACAGCCATTGATGCGTCACGTATTAGATGGTTGATGCTCAACCCCCCAAAGAATCGCCCCCGCGATTGAAACCACGATAGCTGTTCCATTCGGTTGTGTCCGGATACGCTCAACCCCCCAAAAAATCGCCCCCGCGATTGAAACAAAAACCTTCTGTCATCAACCTCGTCCAGGTACATTGCTCACCCCCCCAAAGAATCGCCCCCGCGATTGAAACAACTCGTTCCGAAACTCGTACCACGTAGTAGGGCTGCTGCTCACCCCCCCAAAGAATCGCCCCCGCGATTGAAACTGTCCAAACGCGGCGATACTTCCCGACCAGTCTTTCGCTCAACCCCCCAAAGAATCGCCCCCGCGATTGAAACTGCTTCGGGATTGCTACATCACCGACCAAACCATCCGCTCAACCCCCCAAAGAATCGCCCCCGCGATTGAAACCTACTATGCCGCCGTCCTCGACTTCCTGGCTCCCCGCTCAACCCCCCAAAGAATCGCCCCCGCGATTGAAACAAGAACAATCAAGATGGCATTTACACTATTCTGGGCTCAACCCCCCAAAGAATCGCCCCCGCGATTGAAACTTTCCTGTAATTATCAAATGGTCTTAATACAATATGCTCAACCCCCCAAAGAATCGCCCCCGCGATTGAAACAGGCTCCTGGATGTTGCCGGGTGGATAGCATCTGGCGGCTCAACCCCCCAAAGAATCGCCCCCGCGATTGAAACACTTAGATGAATTATGGCAAGCGGCCCAAATGACAGCCCCAGCCGAAAAAACATCCCGTA
>RFGD01000397.1 GCA_003696705.1 Alphaproteobacteria bacterium
CTGCAGGACGGCAATCGCGTCCTCGACCGTGTCGGCGACCCTGAAGAACTCCCTGAGCGAGGCGTCGGCAAAGCCCTCGGCAATGACATGGTCGACGAGGGCGACCAGAGGGTGCCAGTATCCCTCGGGGTTCAAGAGCACGATGGGCTTCTCGTGGAGCCCGAGTTGGCGCCAGGTCAGGACCTCGAAGAACTCGTCGAGCGAGCCCGCGCCCCCCGGCATCAGGACGATCCCGTCGGCGTTCATGAACATGACCTTCTTGCGCTCGTGCATCGTCTCGGTGACGACGAAGGTGGTCAGGTCGCGCTTGCCGACCTCGCGCGCCAGGAGATGCTGGGGAATGACGCCGAGCGTGGTGCCGCCCGCGCTCTGGGCGGCCGTGGCGGCGGCGCCCATGAGCCCGATGTCGCCCGCGCCGTAGACGAGGCGCCATCCGTTCCGCGCCAGTTCCCGTCCCAGCGCCTCGGCCGCCTGGCGATAGCTGGGTCGGATGCCGTCACGTGATCCGCAGAACACGCAGACTGAAGGGTTTTTCGACATGATGCGGTCTCCGGTCGCGGTCACTGGCACTTCGGTGATAGTGCCGTTTATAAGGGGCGGCAAGCATCGGCAACGCGCGCCCGAAGGCGGGGCGCGAGGGGAGTTGACATGACCGAAGGATCCGCGCGCGGAAAGGGTCGACTTTGGGCCGGTATCGGGGTCGTGGCCGTCCTCGGCCTTGTCTTCCTTGGCTGGCAGCGACAGGGCCCCGAGGAAACCGCGCCAGAGCTTGCCGGAACCGAGGCACCAGCCCCTGAAAGCGCCCCGGCACCGGGGAAAGGGGGTCCGGCCCCTGCGCTGGACCGGCAGCCCGAAGGCCCGGCCGTTTCAGAGCCGCCGAACGCCGAACCCACGCCGGCACCGGGCCAAGGGGAAGCCGAAGAGGCCGGGGAGGCGCCCTCGTCGGCTGTCACGGCGTCGGGCGGGGCGGGCAAGGCGCCCGACGAGGCGGAAGGAAGCGCCGAAGGCGTGGCCGCCCCGGGCACGGCCGCGACCGAACCGGGAGTGTCGCCCGAAAACGGCGCCGGCCCGCAGAC
>RFGD01000398.1 GCA_003696705.1 Alphaproteobacteria bacterium
GGCGCCACCGGCAGCCAGACCCGCGTTCCGTTCCAGAGCCAGACCCTTTCGGCCATCGAGGCCATCGCCCAGGTCGGCGGCATCGCCACGAACCTTGGCGATCCGACCGGCGTCTTCGTCCTCAGGAACGAACCGGCCGAGATCGCCAACGCGGTCCTCGGGCGCAGCGACCTCGTGGGCCCCCAGCGCTTCGTCTATGTTCTGGACCTCACGGCGCCGACGGGCATGTTCAACGCACGCGACTTCCTGATACGCGACGGCGACACGGTCTATGTGACGGAAGCGCCGTTCGTGCAGTGGAACAAGGCACTGTCGGCCCTTACCGGCTCGTTGCAGTCGGCCAACGCCATCTCGACGGCGGCCGGGAACTGACGGCGGCGGTGGGCGAGCGGACCGACGCGCACGACGAAGGGCCGCCCGCCGGCGCGCGCGCCTTCGCGTTCAACGCCGGTTTCCTTTCTCGACGGGTGCGCCGCATCCTGACGCTTGCCGGCCTGGCGCCCCGCGTGGGGTGGCCGCGGCCCTCGGACGTGGTCCTCGCCTGGGGGCACAGCCCGACCGCCCGGCGCGCCGAACGCGTTGCACGGCGCACGGGCGCGCCCATCGTGCGTGTCGAGGACGCCTTCATCCGCTCGCTCTATCCGGGGCGGACGGGCGAGCCGCCAATCGGCCTTCTGATCGACCGGACGGGCGGCGTCCATTTCGATAGTTCGGCGCCGTCTGCGCTCGAGCGCCTTCTGGCCGAGCACCCGCTTGATGACACCGCGCTTCTCGACCGCGCGCGCGAAGGCATGCGCCGCATGAAGGCGGCCGGGATCTCGAAATACACGGGCCACGACCCGGACGCCCGCCCGCCGGCCCCCGGCCATGTCCTGGTGGTCGACCAGACCCGGGGCGACGCGTCGATCACCCACGGGGGCGCGGACGCGTCGCGCTTTCGCGAAATGCTCTACTGGGCACGGGAAGAGAACCCGGGTGCCCGCATCGTCGTCAAGACCCACCCCGAGACGCTCCGCGGCCTTCGCCCCGGGCATTTCGACGAAAGCCTCGTCGGGGACGGCGTCGAGATCCTTGCCGACGACGTCAACCCATGGACGCTTCTCGAAGGGGCGACGCGTGTCTACACGGTAAGCTCGCAACTCGGCTTCGAGGCGATCCTCGCCGGGCACCGGCCCGTCGTGTTCGGCCAACCCTTCTACGCCGGCTGGGGGCTGACCGACGACCGCTTTCCCGTCGCGCGGCGGCGTCGGACGCTGTCGCGGGCGCAATTGTTCGCGGCGGCGATGATCCTTGCGCCCACATGGTACGACCCGGCGCGCGATCGGCTCGCGACCTTCGAGGAGATGCTCGACCTCATGGAGGCGCGGCTCAGGGCCTGGCGCGACGACCGCAGGGGCTGGGACGCACCGAACATGCGACTGTGGAAACGGGCGCATGTGCGCGCCATGTTCGGCACGGGCGGCGGCGTGCGGTTCCGGCGCACGGGGCGCCCCGTCCTTGTCTGGGGGCGGGACCCCGCCCCCGATGCCGCCGCACGGATCGAGGACGGCTTTCTTCGCTCGCGCGGTCTTGGCGCGCAACTCGTGCCGCCGGTCTCGCTCGCGCTGGACCGCCGGGGCCTCTACTATGACCCGAGCCGGCCGAGCAACCTCGAAGACGCGATCGCGGCTGCGGCAAGCCTGCCGCCCGCGGCCCTGCGCCGGGCCGAAGCCCTGATCGCGCGGATCGTCGCGGCAAATCTGACCAAATACAATCTGGGCGGCGATGCCCCGGCCCTTCCCCCCGGCCGGCGCATCCTTGTCCCCGGTCAGGTCGAGGACGATGCCTCGGTCATCCTTGGGGCCCCGGGGCCCGCGGGGCGCCCGCTCGGCAACCGCGACCTTCTGGAAAGGACACGGGCCGAGAACCCCGACGCCGTCATCATCTGGAAGCCGCACCCGGACGTCGTGGCCGGGCTTCGCCCCGGCGCCATCCCTGAAGCCGAGGCCCGCGCGCTTGCCGACGTGATCGTCGAAGAGGGCGATGTCGGCGCGCTTCTTGCGCATGTCGACGAGGTCTGGACGCTGACCTCGCTCGCCGGGTTTGAAGCGCTCCTTCGCGGCATTCCCGTAACCTGCCTGGGAACGCCCTTCTACGCGGGCTGGGGGCTGACGCGCGATCTTGGCCGCGTTCCGGCCCGACGGCGCGCGCGCCCCTCGGTCGAGGCCCTCGTTCACGCCGCGCTCATCGACTTTCCCCGCTATCGCGATCCGGTCTCGGGGCTGCCCTGCCCGCCCGAGGTGATCGTCGAGCGCCTGACCGCCGGCCAGACACCGCGCGGCGGGCCGGCGCTCCGGGTCCTGTCGAAGGTTCAGGGGCTCCTTGCCTCGCGGCCCGAGATCTGGCGCCGCCGCCCCCGCTAGTCCAGAGGTGGCCGCGGCGATTGCCAGACCGTCATCACGTCCTTCCCGACCACCTCGGCCGACGCAAGTTCGAACGCGGGCGCCTCGGCCAGACGGTCAAGGCCAAGGGGTCCGGTCGCCGGCCGGCCGTCCCCGCCGATGACAATCCCGGCCGAGAAGGTCACAAGCCTGTCGACAAGGCCCGCACCCAGCAGCGAGGCCGCCAGCCCCCCACCCCCTTCGCAGAGCACCCGCGTCATGCCGGCCTTGCCCAGCGCGGCCATCGCGGCGTCGGGCGAAAGACCCCGGCCCGGCAGCTCGGGGACCTCGATGCAAGTGGCGCCAAGCCCCTCCCACGCGGCCCGGACCGCCGGCGTGGCCGAAGGGCCGTGCACCAGCCAGACCGGCACGTCCCGCGCCGTCGCGGCCAATTGACCATCAAGCGGCAGATCGAGGCGCGACGAGAGGACCACGCGCACCGGTTGGCGATCGATGCCAAGCCCGCGCACCGTGAGCGACGGGTCGTCGGCGCGCGCCGTCCCGCCGCCGACCATGACGGCATCGTGCATGGCGCGCAGAAGATGCACGCGACGCCGCGCCTCGGGGCCGGTGATCCATCGGCTTTCCCCCGACGCGAGGGCGATGCGCCCGTCAAGGCTGGTGGCGAGCTTCAGCGTCACCATGGGCCGGCCGCGGCGGATCCGCGACAGAAACCCCCACTGGTCACGGGCCGCTTCGGCCGCCAGAACGCCCGTCCGGACCTCGATCCCGGCCTCGCGCAGGCGCGCATGCCCCCTGCCCGACACCCGCGGGTCGGGATCCCCGAGCGCCGTGACGACTCGCACGATCCCCGCCGCTGCCAGCGCATCGGCACAGGGCGGCGTCCTGCCGTGATGGGCGCAAGGTTCGAGCGTGACGTAGGCCGTCGCACCCTTCGCCCGCGGGCCGGCCGCCCGAAGGGCGACGGCCTCGGCATGGGGCCGGCCGCCGGGCTGGGTCCAGCCCCGGCCCACGACCCGCCCGTCACGAACGACGACCGCGCCGACCGCCGGGTTCGGCCAGACGTTGCCGAGCCCGCGCCGGCCCAGCGACAGCGCCGCCCGCATCCAGCGTTCGTCGTCGTCCCGTGTCACTCTTCGACGACAGGCGGTCGGAGTTCGGAGACGAATTCCTCGAAGTCGTCCGCCGCCTGGAAGTTCTTGTAGACGCTGGCGAAGCGCACATAGGCCACGGTGTCGATCCGCGCCAGCGTCTCCATCACGATCTCTCCGATGGTCTTCGACGGGATGTCCGTTTCGCCCAGGCTTTCGAGCCGGCGCACGATCCCGGAAATCATCTGGTCGATGCGCTCGGGCTCGATGGGCCGCTTCTGAAGCGCGATCCGAATGGAACGCGCCAGCTTGTCGCGATCGAAGGGCTCTCGCTTGCCGTTCGACTTGATGACCACGAGATCACGCAGCTGCACCCGCTCGTAGGTCGTGAAGCGACCGCCGCACGCCGGACAGAAGCGCCGCCGCCTGATGGCCGCGTGATCCTCGGCCGGGCGACTGTCCTTCACCTGCGTGTCGGTGTTTCCACAAAACGGGCAGCGCATGACCCCTCCAATTGTTGTCGGTCGCCGATTTTCCACAGGACTATAGGATGTCGTCAAGGCTTTGGGTAGTGCAATGCGCGACCTACCAGATGCCGATCCCGCAATTTGATCCAGATCGTGGCGCTATGCTTCGGGAATCGGCACCCTTCAGCCATTCCAACCCACCTGATTCAACCACGGAGACATTGCGATGAGCGTTGCACGCGTATCCGAAATTTCCGCCACCTCGACCGAGAGCTTCGAGGACGCGATCAAGCAGGGCATCGCCCGCGCCAACAAGACGCTTCGCAAGCTGAAAAGCGCCTGGATCAAGGAACAGACCGTTCACATCGAAAACGGCGAGGTCGCCTACTATCGGGTGAACATGATGATCACCTTCGTCCTCGACGACTGATCGCGAGGTCGGGACCGGGAACGGCCCGCCCGAGCGGCGCCGTCAGCGAAGCATGGCCGCGACCCTGCGTTGATGGGGTCGCGTGCGATGTTCGAACAGATAGATCCCCTGCCAGGTTCCAAGAAGCGGCGCTCCGGCGCGCACGGGAATGGAAAGGCTTGTCGGCAGAAGCGACGCCTTGATGTGGGCGGGCATGTCGTCCGCGCCCTCGAGGACATGCGTCAGGTAGGACATCGAAGGGTGATCGGCCGGCGGAACCAGGCGGCCGAGAAAGGCCGCAAGATCCCGCTGCACGTCCGGATCGGCGTTCTCCTGCACCAGAAGCGAACACGAGGTATGGCGCACGAACAGCGTCAGGAGGGCCTCGTCCGGGTTCGCCTCGGCGGTCCAGCGGACCACCTCGTCCGTGAACTCGTAAAGCCCGGGGCCGCGCGTGTCGATCCGGAATTCCGTCAGCATCTTTGCCCCCATCGCAACGCGCGCCGGCGCGCCCCCGCCCGGGTCAGGAAAGAATGCCCTCTCCCATCTGGTCGATCAGCATTCTGGCCTTCCGCACGGCCAGATCGCTTGCCGCCTTCTCGGTCGGACAGGTATCGGCACGGATCATGCGATGCGCGCGCATTTCGCCGTCGACCTCCTTCCGGATCTCGGCGGCGACGCGGAAGACGGCGCCTTCGCGGATCGGGGTCGGGACGATCTCGAAGCCCTCGTGGATGACGGCGACGGGCGCCGGGGCGCCCGTCCCTGACCGACCGAAAAGCCGCGACAGCCAGGACACGCGGCCCGCCCCCTACTGGTCGAGGAAGGAGCGCAGCTTGCGCGACCGGCTCGGGTGCTTGAGCTTGCGAAGCGCCTTTGCCTCGATCTGCCGGATGCGCTCGCGCGTGACCGAGAACTGCTGGCCGACCTCCTCGAGCGTGTGGTCGGTATTCATGCCGATCCCGAAGCGCATCCTGAGCACCCGCTCCTCGCGCGGGGTGAGCGACGCCAGAACCCGTGTCGTCGTCTCTTTCAGGTTCTCCTGAATGGCCGAATCAAGCGGCAGGATAGCGTTCTTGTCCTCGATGAAATCGCCAAGCTGACTGTCCTCCTCGTCCCCGATCGGGGTTTCGAGGCTGATCGGCTCCTTGGCGATCTTCATCACCTTGCGCACCTTCTCGAGCGGCATCTGGAGCTTTTCGGCAAGCTCTTCTGGCGTCGGCTCGCGGCCGATCTCGTGGAGCATCTGGCGCGAGGTGCGGACGATCTTGTTGATCGTCTCGATCATGTGGACCGGGATGCGGATGGTCCGCGCCTGGTCGGCGATCGAGCGCGTGATGGCCTGGCGGATCCACCAGGTCGCGTAGGTCGAGAACTTGTAGCCGCGGCGGTA
>RFGD01000399.1 GCA_003696705.1 Alphaproteobacteria bacterium
CTGGTAGCGGAGGAGGGACTCGAACCCCCGACACGCGGATTATGATTCCGCTGCTCTAACCAGCTGAGCTACTCCGCCCCGAGCGACGGCGTAGTTAGTCGAGGCGACGCCGACGGTCAAGAGGAAAGACGCAGGAAAACGGAGGGCGTCGTCATTGTCCCGGCCTTACTGAGCGCGCCGTCTGCCAAGGCGGATCGGCGCTATCAGCGAGGACGTTTCCCACGGCACCTGAAGGCCTTCCGTGGCACGTAAGACCGCCAGCCGCACACGCCGCCCGACCTCTTCCACCGTGACGTTCTCCTCCGACAAGGCGGCGGCGAGCGCTGCCGCGAAGGGGCCGGGTGCGCGCGCCGCATCGGTCGCGGCGTGAAGCGGCGCTGTTGCATGCAGGATGTAGATCCCGGCCGTGCGACGGGGCGCCCTTTCCCCGGCGTCCGGTCGGGCTCCGAGAGGAAGCCTGCACGCATCAAAAAACACGACGGTCTGGGCCCTTGGCGACGAAATCGCCTCGATCATGAGGCCGAGGGGAAGCGTGCCTTTCAGACGGCCGGCGGCCACCGTGGCATCCGCGGGAAGAAAATGCGAGCCACTTCCAAGCGACACCCCATGCCCCGCGAAATAGGCGACGACCAGGCTCGCGTCGGTGAGCCTCGAACGAAACCTCGCCATTTCCTCCGCGATCTGGCCGGCCGTCGCGTCAAGGACCAGGGTGGTCGTGAAGCCCGCCGCCTCGAGCGCCGCCGCCACATGCCGCGCATCCGCCACGGCGGAGCGCAGGCGCGGCAGATGCGCATAGTCGTCGACGGCAACGATGAATGCGTAGCGCCCTGCGCAAGCGGGGGACGCGAACGCGACCGCCGCCACGACCAGCCAGAGCGCCGTCGCGCGTCTCAGCCACATCCGGCAGCCGCCGGTTCACGAACCAGGATCTCGACGCGCCGATTTCGCGGGTCGTCTCCGGAAATTCCGGGAAGGGGCGCCTCCTCCCCCATTCCGTCGACGGAAAGGCGTTCCGGCCCAACGCGGCCCGATGCGGCAAGATAGTCGTTCACCGCCTCTGCGCGCGACAGCGAAAGGCGCAGGTTGTACCCGGCATCACCGACCGAATCGGCGTGTCCGACGAGTCGGACACAAAGCCCCGAGAGCCCCGGGGCCGACAGGACGAGTGCAAGCCGGTCGAGATGCCGCCGATAGGCCTCGGTCAACGATGCCGAATCGAAATCGAAATGGACAAAGTACCCCTGCTCTGCGGCGATGGCCGCCGGTGGGACGACGCCGGGGACGCCGGCCCGCACGCCACCGAGGCTTTCCGGCGCCCCGCACCCCGGTGCCGACGCCCCGGCGAGCGCACGCATGATTGCGCAGACGTCTGCGTCCACGGGAAGCTCTGTAACCCCGGCCCGGACCGGGGCGGCAAGCATGATCACAAGACAGCCGACAATTGCAGCACCACGCATGGGCACCCCTCCAATCTGCAGGATGACCGCAGCCTATGGAGTGCAGGTAAACGCTTGGTTTCCAACCGATCGAGCGCCCGTTGCGCCGCGCCGCTTACGGCTCGTTAAGCATCTCGCGTTAGCCCGGAAGGAAACGGAGCGAGCGATGGACGCACGATACTTCAAGCGATTCGAGCACAGGATGCCAGCTGCGCCGGCCACCTTCTCGCGCCGGCGTCAGGTTGTGTGGCAGTTCCTTGCCTCGGTGACGATCGGGCTGGGCATCTGGTATCTGCACTGGCGCTGGACGGCGACCCTCAACCCCGACGCGCCGGTCTTCTCGCTTCTCGTCGTCACCGCCGAAACCGGCATGTTCATCGGAACGCTTCTGTTCTTCCATGACATCTGGCGCCAGGACGACACGCCCCGCAGGCCACCGCCGCGCACCCGGGCAGACGCAGGTCTGGACGGCGACGGGCCGATCCTCGTCGACATCTTCATCACCACGTATGACGAGGATGCCGCCATCGTCGAACCCTCGATCATCGATGCATTGGCGGTGCGCGC
>RFGD01000400.1 GCA_003696705.1 Alphaproteobacteria bacterium
CTTGCCGTCGCGATGGGCCAGGCGCGCAAAGATGCCGATGGCCTTGATGTGCCGCTGCAGCGCCGTCAGACGCAGCATCCGGTGCCAGTGTTCGAAGCCGTCGAAGGCGGCCGCAACCTTCCGGGGAAGCGCATCCAGGAAGGCGCGGCTCCACCTCCGGCACTCTTCCTCCGGATAATCCTGGTAGCAGTCATAGAGCAGGGAGGCCAGATCGTAGGTCGGAGGGCCGATGACCGCGTCCTGGAAATCGATGATGCCCAGCGGCAATCCATCCGGCGGCAGCATCAGATTGCGGCTGTGATAATCCAGATGCACCGGCACGGCCGGCAGACCGGCCAGGGCCTGCAGGTGCGGCAGCAGGGCCTGATGAAAGGCGCGGCGCTCGGCCCCGGTCGGGCTGTATCCGGCGACCCTTGGCAGATACCAGTCCAGATACAGGTCGCATTCGCGCTGCATGCGCGGCATATCGAAGCGCGGCAGTTCCATCTCCGGCTCCGCTGTCTGCAACAGCCGCAGCTGGTGCAGGGCATCCTCAAACAGGGGGTGAAGCTCGCCCCCTTCGGCGCGGAAACCGGCCCAGGTCCGATCACCGAAATCCTCCAGCAACAGCAGCCCGTTCTCGCGCTCCTCGGCCCGCAAGGCCGGAACCCTCAACCCGGCATGTTCCAGCCAGCCGCGCACGGCCAGGAAGGGCCCGACATCCTCGTGCTCCGGCGGCGCATCCATCAGCACCCAGGAGTCCCCGCGGGCATCGCTGACGCGGAAATAGCGGCGGAACGAGGCATCGCCGGCCAATGGCCGGATGTCCGCGCCCGGGCCGAGATGCCGCTCCGCCCAGGCGCAGATCAGCGGCCAGCGCGCATCCGTCATCGGCTCAGGAGTTCCTGCGCAGCAGCAGTCCGGAGATCTTCAGGCGCTCTTTAAGCTCGCGCCGGGCACTCTCGGCGCGGGACCGGCTTGAAAAGGGGCCGACATAGACGCGCACCCAGCGCCCCTTCTCGCCCAGATCCACGGCCTCGCTGAAGCTGGCAAAGCCCGCATCCTCCAGCTTCTTCCGCAGCGGCGCCGCCTCGCTGCGGCTGCGGAATGAGCCGACCTGGATGCGA
>RFGD01000401.1 GCA_003696705.1 Alphaproteobacteria bacterium
CCAAAGAGAAGAAGCCGTGCACCGATCCGTCGGCCCGCGCGGATCTCGGCCTGCGCGACGCCCTCGGGGCAGGGTGTGTAGCGCGCCACGCCGGCCGCTTTCGCAACTTCGGGCAGGGCCGCAAGTGCGGCGCGCCCCGACCCGTGCGCGGCAAGAAGCCGATGGTAGGTTGCCGGCCCGACGCGGCGCGAGCGAATGAGGCGAAGCCGGGCAAGGCGTTCCTGCCCGTCGGTGGCCGGGGGAGGGGCGAACGGCGCCGGCTCCTCGGCGAGCCCCTCCGGCAGGAAGGCGTCGAACCCGCCCGGATCACCGTCCGGACCGCCTAATATGCGCTCGTCCGCAAACATGGGCCGAGGCTAGGCCGCCAGGGTTAACGGATCGTGAACGGGCCCCGGCGGGGGCGGTCAGTCGCCGCTGCCGCCCACCGTGAGACCTCCGATCAGCACCGTCGGCTGACCGACGCCCACCGGCACCCACTGGCCCGCCTTTCCGCAGGTCCCCATGCCCGGATCGAGCGCCATGTCATTGGCGACACCGCGCACATGGCGCAGCACGGTCGGACCGTCGCCGATCAGGGTCGCGCCCTTGACGGGCCCCAGGACGCGGCCGTTCTTCACGCGATAGGCCTCGGTGCAGGAAAAGACGAACTTCCCGTTCGTGATGTCCACCTGACCGCCGCCGAAGCCGACCGCGTGAATGCCGTCCCTGAGTTCGCCGAGAAGCGCCTCGGGGGTGCTGTCGCCCCCTTCCATGATCGTGTTCGTCATGCGCGGCATCGGCATGTGCGCGTGGCTCTGGCGCCGGCCGTTGCCGGTCGGCGCCACGCCCATGAGGCGCGCGTTCTGACGATCCTGCATGTAGCCGACGAGGATCCCGTCCTCGATCAGCACATTCCGTCCCGAAGGCGTGCCCTCGTCATCGACGCTGATCGATCCGCGCCGTTCGGGGATCGTGCCGTCGTCGACGACGGTCACGCCGGGGGCCGCGACGCGCTTGCCCAGAAGGCCCGCAAAGGCCGATGTGCCCTTTCGGTTGAAGTCCCCCTCGAGCCCGTGGCCGATCGCTTCGTGCAGAAGGATGCCGGGCCAGCCGGGGCCAAGAACGACGTCCATGACGCCCGCCGGCGCCGGCTCGGCCTCGAGATTGACAAGCGCGACCCGCAGCGCCTCGCGCACCAGCGCCTTCCAGCTTTCGCGGGTCGTGATCCGCGAAAGCTCGTGCCGGCCGCCGGTTGCGGCAGAGCCGGTCTCTCGGCGTCCGTCCTTCTCGACGATCACGGAAACGCGCAGGTGCACCAGGGGCCGCCTGTCGTCGATGATCTGGCCCCCAAGCCGGTGAATGAGCACTTCCTGGAACGACGACGAAAGGCTGGCCGAGACCTGGATGACCCGGGGATCGAGCGCCCGGGCGAAGGCGTCGATCTCGCGCAGAAGCTCCACCCTGGGGCCGAACGCGCCTTCCGCGATCGGATCCGAATCAGCATAGAGGCGGCGATTCGTCGGTGCCGGACCGGGTGCCGGCCGGGTGGCGCCGTCGCGCACCGCCAGGCGCACCGTTTCGGCCGCGCGGCGCAAGGCGGCCTCGGAAATCTCGTTCGCGTGGGCAAATCCCGTCGCCTCGCCGGAAACGGCGCGTAGCCCGAATCCCTCGGCCGCATCGTAACTTGCGTTGCGAAGGCGGCCATCGTCGAAGACCAGCGTTTCCGCCCGGGATCGCTCGAGGAACAGTTCCCCGTCGTCAGCGCCCCGCAGCGCGTCCTTCAGGATCCGCTCTGCCGTTTCCTGGTCGATTTGTGTCTCGTAGGGACGAAATGTCCCATCTTCTGCGCGTGCCATGCGGCTATTCTCCTGCCTCAAACGCCAAGGGAGGGGCTGAAGAGGCGTGATGTCGCCTCGCGAGGGCTTGTTTGCCCGGTCCTAATATGGTTTCTCCCTGCGTTGAGACAACGGGGATTCCGGCACGCCGGGGATCCTTTGGGTTGCGGCAGTTGCCGCGGGGAGAGAACAGGAAACGAAGCGAATGCGACTGAAGACCCTCACTTCCGCGATCTCGACGCTGGCCGTATCGGCCATGATGCTGGCGGGCACGGCCCGCGCGCAGGAGCCCACCGAGGGCCTCGAGGTGATCGGTGCACCGAAACCGGGTGGCATCGGCTTCCAGCCGGCCGCGGCACCTGCCGCCGCCGATCTCCAGTGGCTCGACGGCATGATCCTCGTCATCATCAGCGCGATCTGTGCCTTCGTGCTTCTTCTGCTGCTGATCGTCATCCTGCGGTTCAACCGCCGGGCCAACCCGACGCCGGCGACGTTCACCCACAACTCGCCGCTCGAGGTGGCGTGGACCATCATCCCGGTCCTCATCCTCGTGTTCATCGGGGCCTTCTCGCTGCCGGTCCTGTTCGAAGAGCAGGAGATCCCCGAAGGCGACATCGTCATCAAGGTGACCGGCAACCAGTGGTACTGGAGCTACGAATACCCGGACGAGGAAATCGCCTTCGACAGCTTCCTCCTGGCCAAGGACGAGCTGGCCGACTACGGCTACAGCGAGGACCAGTATCTTCTGGCCACCGACACCGCGGTCGTCGTGCCGGTGAACAAGACGATCGTCGTTCAGGTCACCGGATCGGACGTCATTCACTCGTGGGCGCTGCCGGCCTTCGGTGTCAAGCAGGACGCCGTGCCGGGCCGCCTTGCCGAAGCCTGGTTCAAGCCGACCGAGGAAGGCATCTACTTCGGCCAGTGCTCGGAGCTTTGCGGCAAGGACCACGCCTACATGCCGATCACGGTCAAGGTCGTGAGCGAGGAGGCCTACAAGAAGTGGCTTGAGTTCGCGCACGAGGAATATGCCGTGAACGGCGCGCCGCGCCACGCGCGCACCGTCGAGGTGGCCTCGGCCGAGTGATCCAGTTTCGGCGGCGCGGGGCGGGCCGGTTCGTGGCCGCCCCGGTCGCCCTTGGGTGTTTCGGCGCACCACCCGCGCAGGGACCGGAAAGACGCAAGCGACAGCACCGATGACCGACACGACAACCATCAACGCCAATGCGCCCGAGGCGCGCTTCGGGGACTACGTGGTCCTTCTGAAGCCGCGCGTCATGTCGCTGGTGGTCTTCACGGCGGCGGTCGGCATGCTGGTTGCGCCGGGCCACGTGCATCCGGTCATCGCCTTTGCGGCGGTCCTGTTCATCGCCATCGGCGGTGGCGCGTCGGGTGCGCTCAACATGTGGTACGACGCCGATATCGACCGGCTCATGCGGCGCACGCGGGCGCGGCCCGTGCCCGACGGGCGCGTCACCCCGGGCGAGGCGCTGGCCCTCGGTCTCTGGCTTTCCGGCTTTTCGGTCGTGATGCTCGGGCTCGTGACGAACTGGGTGGCGGCGGCGCTTCTTGCCTTCACGATCTTCTTCTATGCCGTCGTCTACACGATGTGGCTCAAGCGCTCGACGCCGCAGAACATCGTCATCGGCGGTGCCGCCGGGGCCTTCCCGCCGATGATCGGCTGGGCCGCGGCCACGGGGACGATTTCGGTCGAGAGCGTCCTCATGTTCCTTCTCATCTTCCTCTGGACGCCGCCGCATTTCTGGGCGCTGTCGCTCTACATGAACGATGACTACACGCGCGCGGGCGTCCCGATGCTGACCGTGACCCACGGCCGCCGCACGGCCCGGCGCCAGATCCTGGCCTACACGCTGATCCTTGCGCCGGCGGCCATTGCGCTGGGGCTGACCTCGGTCGGGGGGGCGGTCTATCTTGCGGCGTCGATCGTCCTCAACCTTGCCTTCGTTGCCGGTGCGGTGCAGATCGTCGGCCGCACGGAAGCCGAGGCCGAGGCCGACCGGTATCGCGCAGAGCGGCGCTTCTTCCGGCTGTCGCTCCTGTATCTCTTCCTTCACTTCGTCGCGCTGATGGTCGAGGCGGGCGTGCACCGGCTTGTGGGGGGCTGACCGATGGGACTTGCGAAGGAACACGAGCTGCACAGGCGCCGCGCGGGCCGGAACATCGGCGTCGGTCTTCTTCTGGGCGGTTTCGTGCTTCTGGTCTTCGCGGTGACCGTCGTCAAGCTGGTCGAGGGGCAGGACATCCGTCCGCACCCGACGATCCCACTCGAGACGACGCCGAAGGGGGCGGGTCAATGATGCCGAAGGATCCCAAGACGCGGACAGCGCTTCTGGCCGTCGCGGTCCTGGCCTTCATGGGGGCCATGGCCTGGGTGGCCGTGCCCTTCTACAACTGGTTCTGCCGCGTCACCGGTTTCGGCGGGACGCCGCTTGTGGCCGAGGCCGGGGCCGACCGGATTCTGGATCAGACCATCAAGATCCGCTTCGACGCATCGGTCGAGCGCGGCTTTCCCTGGGAATTCCGCCCCGTCGTGCGAGAGATGGAGGTGCGGATCGGTGAAACCGCCCTGGCCTTCTTCGAAGCCTACAATCCGACCGACCGCACGATCGCGGGCACGGCGTCCTACAACGTCGTTCCCTATGCCGCCGGTGGCTATTTCACCAAGATCGACTGCTTCTGTTTCACCATGCAGGTGCTGAAGCCGGGTGAGCGGGTTCAGATGCCCGTGACCTTCTACGTCGACCCCGAGATCGTTTCCGATCCCGAGGCGAAGTACATCCACAGAATCACGCTTGCCTACACGTTCCACGAGGCCGAGTTGCCGCAGGAACAGGCAAGTCTTCTCACGACCGGGCAGTCCGCTGCCAACTGACGGGGAGCTCAACGAGGGATAAATCGAATGGCGCACACCAAGAACCACGACTATCAGATCCTGCCGCCCAGCATCTGGCCGTTCCTCGGCGCGATTGGCGGTTTCACGCTTCTTTTCGGGGCGGTCCTGTTTTTCCACGACCACGGTCCGTGGGTCCTGCTCGCCGGCGCGCTCATCATCGCCTATGTGATGTTCGGCTGGTGGTCCGACGTGATCCGCGAGGCCCACGAAGGCGAACACACGCCGGTCGTCCGCATCAGCCTTCGCTACGGGATGATCCTGTTCATCCTGTCCGAGGTGATGTTCTTCTCGGCCTGGTTCTGGAACTTCTTCAAGCACGCGCTCTACCCGATGAGCGGCCAGTGGCCGCCGGCCGGGATCGAGACGTTCGACCCGTGGCACCTGCCGCTCATCAACACGCTGATCCTGCTTCTGTCGGGGGCCGCGGTGACCTGGGCGCACCACGAACTGGTGCACAACAACAACCGCAAGGCCCTTGTCCAGGGCTTGGCCATCGCGATTGTCCTTGGCCTTCTGTTCACCACGTTCCAGGCCGTCGAATACTCCGAGGCGCCGTTCGGCTTCGCCGGCAACATCTATGGCGCGTCGTTCTTCATGGCCACGGGCTTCCACGGCGCGCACGTCATCATCGGGACGATCTTCCTGTTCGTCTGCCTGGTGCGGGCGATGCGCGGGGAATTCACGCGGCAGGAACACATCGGCTTCGAAGCGGCCGCCTGGTACTGGCACTTCGTTGACGTCGTGTGGCTGTTCCTCTTCGCCGTCATCTACATCTGGGGCAGCTGACCCCGGTGACGTAACGGGCCGGACGGCCCCATCGAGGGCGCGGGCCACAAGGCGCGCGCCCTTTCCCTTGGACGGCGACGGGTTTTTCGGAAGGAACTGGACTTGGCAACGGTTGCAAGAAGCATGATCGCGCCCCTTGTGCTGGGGGTTGCGGGGGTCGCCATCCTTCTGTCCCTGGGAAACTGGCAGCTGCGCCGACTGGCATGGAAGGAGGCCCTTCTGGCCGAGATCGAGACGCGCATCAGCGCCGACCCCGTGGCCCTGCCGCCGGTCCCGAATTCCGACAGGGACCGCTATCTCTCGGTCCGTCTTGACGGCGCTTTCGAAGGCGAACCCCTTCGCGTCCTGACCGGATCGAAGCGCGAGGGCCCAGGGTTTCGCGTCGTCTCGGCCTTTCGGACCGCGGATGGCCGTCGCGTCCTTGTCGACCGTGGTTTCGTGCCCGAGGCCAAGGCCGACGGTGTCCCCACCGCCCGTCCGGCGCGTGTCGTCGGAAACCTCGACTGGCCGGACGAGACGGACGGCTTCACGCCCGCACCGGACAGCGAGCGGAACATCTGGTTTGCGCGGGATGTCGCGGCCATGGCCGAAGCGCTCGGGACCGAACCCGTCCTGGTCGTGGCCCGTCGCGTCGATCCCCCGGATCCCGGGGTCACGCCGACCCCGATCGACACCTCGGCCATTCCCAACGACCACCTGAATTATGCCATCACGTGGTTCTCGCTTGCCGTTGTCTGGGCGGGGATGACAGCCTATTGGCTTTGGCGTATCAGGCGCGGGGGCGGCTGAGCCCGACCGCATCAAGGGGCCCGAGCAGATGGAAAGGAAGGTCATGCGTTACGTTTCGACCCGCGGCGCGGCGCCAACGCTGAATTTCGAGGACGCCATGCTGACGGGTCTTGCCCGCGATGGCGGGCTTTATGTCCCCGAGCACGTGCCGACGTTCAGCGCCGAGGAGTTCCGCCAGCTTCGTGGCCTGCCATACGAGGACATCGCGACTCGCGTCATGCTGCCCTTCGTGGGCGACAGCTTTTCCGAGGAGGAGCTGGCCGGCGCCGTGTCGCGGGCCTACCGGCATTTCGGCCACGCCGCCCGCGCCCCCCTTGTCCAGCTTGGGCCCAATCACTTCCTGGCCGAGCTCTTCCACGGCCCGACGCTGGCCTTCAAGGACTTCGCGATGCAGCTGATCGGCCAGCTGTTCCAGATGGCGCTGGCCCGGCGCGGCGAACGCGTGACGATCGTCGGCGCCACGTCGGGCGACACGGGCTCGGCCGCCATCGAGGCCTTCCGCGGGCTCGACAACGTGGATGTCTTCATCCTTTTCCCCAAGGGGCGGGTGTCCGAGGTCCAGCGGCGACAGATGACGACGCCCACGGACCCGAACGTGCATGCCCTGGCGGTTGCCGGTGATTTCGACGACTGTCAGGCGGCGGTGAAGGGCATGTTCAACGACTTCGCCTTCCGCGACGAGATGCACTTGGCCGGCGTCAACTCGATCAACTGGGCGCGGGTGCTGGCGCAGGTCGTCTATTACGTGTCGTCGGCGCTGTCGCTGGGGGCGCCGGACCGAAGCATCGACTTCACCGTGCCGACCGGCAATTTCGGCGACATTTATGCCGGGCAGACGGCACGGCGCATGGGGCTTTCGATCGGCCGGCTTGTCATCGCGACGAACCGCAACGACATCCTGCACCGCTGCCTGACGACGGGCGAATACCGCACCACTGCGGTCCTGCCGTCGATCAGCCCGTCGATGGACATCCAGGTCTCGTCCAATTTCGAGCGCGCGCTGTTCGACGCCTATGGGCGCGACGGCCGCGCGGTGGCGCAGCTCATGGACGAGCTGCGAAGCTCGGGCGGGTTCCGCATAAGCCAGGGGGCGCTCGAACGACTCCGAGAGATTTTCCGCTCAGGCTCGGCCTCCGAGGACGAAACGCGCGCAACGATCCGTCGCGTCTACGAAGAGACGGGCGAAATCGTCTGTCCCCACACCGCCGTCGGCATCAAGGTCGCGGAAGAACACATTCGGCCCGACGCCCCCATGGTGACGCTGGCCACCGCTCACCCGGCCAAGTTCCCCGACGCGGTCGAGGCGGCGACGGGAATCCGTCCGCCGCTGCCCGCGCGCATGGCCGATCTTCTCGACCGGCCCGAGCGGGTGGTCGAGGTCGAGAACGACCTGGGCCGGATCGAGGCCCTCATCCGGGAGCGCGCAAGACGATGACCGTGCGTATCGACAGGCTGTCAAACGGGCTCAGGATCGTCACCGAGGCGATGCCTCACCTCGAATCCGCGGCCCTTGGCATTTGGGTCGAGGCCGGCGGCCGCAACGAGCGGCCCGAGGAAAACGGGATCGCGCATTTCCTCGAGCACATGGCCTTCAAGGGCACCCACCGGCGCACGGCGCGCGAGATCGCCGAGGCCATCGAGGATGTCGGGGGCTACCTGAACGCCTATACGAGCCGCGAAATGACGGCATATTATGCACGCGTCCTTCGCGATGACGTGCCGCGGGCGCTCGACGTCCTTGCCGACATCCTTCTCGACCCCTTGTTCGATCCGGCCGACATCGAGGTCGAGCGTGGCGTCATCCTGCAAGAGATCGGCCAGGTGCAGGACACCCCGGACGATGTCATCTTCGACTGGCTGCAGGAGGCTGCCTATCCCGATCAGCCGATGGGGCGGACGATTCTCGGGCCGCCGGAACGGGTCTCGGCCTTCACGCGCGACGACCTTGCCGGCTTCGTCCGAACCCACTATCGGCCCGAGCGGATGGTCATCGCCGCGGCCGGGGCGGTCGATCACGACGCCATCGTGCGTCTTGCCGACGATCTGTTCGGCGCCCTGCGGCCGGGGCTTGCTGCGCCTGCGCAGCCGGCGCGTTTCGTGGGCGGCGAGCGGCGCGAACTTCGGCGGCTCGAACAGGCGCATGTCGCCATGGCCTTCGAGGCCCCGGGCTATCGTGACGAGGCCATGTATGTGGCACAGGTCTTTGCCGGCGCGCTTGGGGGCGGCATGTCCTCGCGGCTCTTCCAGGAGGTCCGCGAGCGTCACGGGCTCTGCTATGCGATATTCGCCCAGCACGCGACCTATTCGGACACCGGCATGATGACGATCTATTCGGGGACCAGCGCCGAGGACCTCGGGCGCCTTTGCGAACTGACCGTTTCCGAGATCCGCCGCGCCGGCGACGACATGACCGAGGCCGAGGTGGCGCGCGCCCGCCGGCAGATCAAGGCGGGGCTTCTGATGGGGCTCGAGAGCGCGGCGAACCGGGCCGAGCGGCTCGCACGCCTCATGCACATCTGGGACCGCATTCCGCCGATCGAGGAGACGATTGCCCGTATCGACTCGGTAGACGTGACGGCCGTCCGCGATTTCGCCCGCGAGCTCTCGGGGCGCGGCGGCGCGGCGCTGGCGCTTCTCGGGCCGGTCGAGGGTGCTCCTGCGGTGGACGAGTTGTTGGAGAAGCTGGCGGCCTGATGCTTGGCAAGCGGCGGCAGATCCGGATCGAGACCGAGCGGCTGACGCTGCGTCTGCCGCAGCACGGCGATTACCGGCCCTGGCGCGCGCTGCGCGAGGCCAGCGCCGACTTCGTCAAACCGTGGGAGCCCGCCTGGTCGCCGGACCATCTGAGCCGGCGCGCCTTCACGAACCGCGTCTATTGGGCCAGTCGCTCGGCGCGCGCGGGCACGGCGTTGCCGCTGTTTCTGTTCCGGCGCGAGGATCGGGCGTTCCTGGGTGCCCTGACTCTCGATCATGTCCGCCGGGGACCGGCCCAGACCGGCACGCTTGGCTACTGGATCGGCGCGCCATACGCGCGTCAGGGATACATGCGCGAGGCGCTCGAAGCCGTTGTGCATCATGCCTTCACACGGCTCGATCTGAGCCGCCTCGAGGCCGCCTGCCTGCCCGAGAACCGCGCCTCGCGCGGACTCCTCGAGAAATGCGGGTTCAAGTATGAAGGCGTCGCCCAGGCCTATCTCCAGATCAACGGGCGCTGGCGGAACCATGTTCTCTATGCCAACCTTCGCCTCGACCGGCGCGGCCGCGCGACGTGAAAGGCGGGGGCAGGGTGGTGCTCAATCCGGTGACGACCGAGTTTCTCGACCGGCTGGCGGCCGCGCTGCCGCCGGACAGGTTGCGCCCGCCGGAGCCGCGCTATCTGGAAGAGCCGCGCGGTCTCTTCACGGGCCGGGCGGGGGCCGTGGCGCTTCCGGCCTCGACCGATGAGGTGGCGACGATCGTGCGTCACGCCGCCGAGGCGCGCGTCGCCATCGTGCCCTATGGCGGCGGCACGGGGCTTGTCGGCGGGCAGGTGAAACCCGAGGGGCCCGAGCCGCTTGTCCTTTCGCTCGAACGCATGAACCGCATCCGCGACCTCTGGCCCGAGGAATATGTCCTTGTTGCCGAGGCCGGCGCCGTTCTTGCCGACGTTCGGGCCGCCGCCGAACGGGTCGATCGGCTCTTCCCGCTTTCGCTGGCCTCGGAAGGCTCGGCGCGCATCGGCGGCCTCTTGTCGACGAACGCGGGCGGGGTCAATGTGCTGCGCTACGGGACGGCGCGCGCGCTCTGTCTGGGGCTCGAGGCGGTGCTGCCCGACGGCAGCGTCTGGCACGGCCTTGGCCGACTGCGGAAAGACAACACGGGCTACGATCTTCGTGATCTCCTGATCGGGGCCGAGGGCACCCTGGGCGTCATCACGGCAGCAAGCCTTGCCCTTTCGCCGCAGCCGGCGAACCGGGCGACGGCCTTTCTGGCGGTCGAGGGGCCCGAGGCGGCGCTTCGCCTCCTGGCCGTTGCGCGCAGGATCGCGGCCGAACTGGTCTCGGCCTTCGAGCTGATCCATGGGCAGGGCCTCGAATTTCTGGCCGAGGTCGGACCGAAGGTGCGGCAGCCGCTTCAGCCGATCCCCGAATGGTCCGTCCTGATCGAGATCGGCGGTCCGGAAGCCTTTGATCCGGATGCCGCGATCGAGGCCATCTACGAGGCCGGGCTCGAGGGCGGTCTTGCCGGCGAGGGGGTCGTCGCGCGCTCCGAGGCAGACCGCCGGGCGCTTTGGGAAGTGCGCGAGTCCATTCCTCTGGCCAATCGGAGGATCGGGGCCATCGTCTCGAACGACATCGCCCTTCCCCTTGGCGAGGTCGCGGATTTCGTGGCCCGCGCCGGCCACGAGATCCGCCGCCTTGGCCCGTTCCGGATCAACTGCTTCGGCCATCTCGGCGACGGAAACCTGCACTACAACATCTTCCCGCCCCGCGGCGAGACACGCGCGGCCTTCGCCGCCCTGGCCGGGGAAATCCGAGAGACCGTGCACCGGCTTGTCGAGGCCCACGGCGGCAGCATCTCCGCCGAGCACGGCATCGGGCGGCTCAAGGCCGCGGCACTCGAGCGCCATGCCGATCCCGCGCGGCTCGCGGCAATGCGGCGCATCAAGGCGGCGCTCGACCCTGCCGGGATCATGAACCCGGGCGCCGTCCTTCGATGAAATTCGCCCCGCCTGAGGGAAGGCGGGGCGGACGCTTCAGAGGGAACGCATCTGGGCCTGCATGAAAAATTGGGGGGAAGGCAGCCCGAATCCTTCCTATCAGGCGCGGGATTAACGAAAGGTCAACGCGGCGCGGCCCGGCGGCTATTCCCCTTCGAATTCGACAAGGGCGTGGACGCGCATGCCCATCTTCTGAAGAAGTTCGCGCCCGCCAAGGTCGGGAAGATCGACGACGAACGCGCATCCGACAACCTCGCCGCCCAGTCGCTCGACCAGCCGGATGCCGGCTTCGGCTGTGCCCCCGGTCGCCAGAAGATCGTCAACGATGAGCACCTTTTCTCCGGGCTGGATCGCATCCTCGTGGATCTCGAGAACGGCTTCGCCATACTCGAGCTTGTATTCCTGCGAGATGGTCTTCCACGGAAGCTTGCCCTTCTTGCGGATCGGCACAAAGCCCCGGATCAACTGATGCGCGACCGCGCCGCCAAGGATGAAGCCGCGCGCCTCGAGCCCCGCGACCTTGTCGATGGCCTCGCCGGCAAAGGGGTGGAGAAGCTGGTCGACCGCCATGCGAAAGCCCCGGGCGTCCTGGAACAGCGTCGTGACATCCCGGAACTGGATCCCTTCCTTCGGAAAATCGGCGATGGTGCGGATGTAGTCGCGAATGGCCTTTCGGTGGGGCACGTCGGTTCCTCGTTCCTTGGCTGCCAGAATGCGCGGTTCACGAAACAAATTCGGGCGCCCTTTGCAAGAGCGCCCGTGTCGCGGGCGGGCCTTCGGCTCAGCTTCCGAAACGGTAGTTCGCCACGGCTTCGGCGAAGCGGCCGACGATCCAGAGGACGGCCGCCGCGGCGACAATGCACAGGATGATGTTGGCAAGTGTCTGTGCGGCGCGCGCCGCGGGGCCGGCGTCGTCGGGAACGAAACGGAGCTCGGGGCGAAGAAGAAACCGCGAGGCGATGTAGCCGAACAGGAAGACCGACAGGATCCAGCGAAGAACCGTGAAGCCGGGTCCCGGGTGGCGATACTCGAGGAACTGGACGAAGCCGACGATCATGGCCCAGCGAATGACGTGAAAGACCTCGTCGGCAAGCTTCTCGAAGCGGCGGCCAAGCCTTTCGCGGAACGCGGGGTCGGCCATCTTCTCGAGGATCTGCCGCATCGCGCCGCGCGCCTTCCTTCTAGAGGACCCGGCCCGCGATGGGCCGAAGACGCGCGACGGCGTCCGGATCGCGGTGGTCGGGCTGGGTCAGGATGGCGTGCTCGAGCGCCCGGTCGCATCCGTGCGGACAGGCTGTCCGCTCGCCGCCCAGCCGCCGGGGCAGGCCGGCAACCAGCTTGCGCGCCTTGTCGGCGTTCCCCATGAGGGTCGCGATGATCTCGGCGATGTCGACTTCCCCGTGGTGGGGGTGCCAGCTGTCATAGTCGGTGATCATCGCCACCGAGGCGTAACAGAGTTCCGCTTCGCGGGCGAGCTTGGCCTCGGGCATGTTCGTCATGCCGATGACATCGCATCCCCAGACCTCTCGGTACATGCGGCTCTCGGCCAAGGTCGAGAACTGCGGCCCTTCCATGGCCAGATAGGTGCCGCCGCGATGGACGCGGACGCCGGCCGCCTCGGCCGCATCGGCGGCGGCGCCGGAAAGGCGTGCGCAGGTCGGATGAGCGACCGACACATGGCCGACCAGGCCGCTTTCGAAAAAGGTCTTCTCTCGCGCGAAGGTGCGGTCGATGAACTGGTCGACGACCACGAAATCGCCCGGGGCCATCTCTTCTCGGAACGAGCCGCAGGCCGAGACCGACACGACATCGGTGACCCCCAGCATCTTGAGCGCCGCAATGTTGGCCCGATAGGGGACGGTGCTGGGCGTGTGCACGTGGCCGCGGCCATGGCGGGGCAGAAATGCCATGGGCACCCCGTCCAGAACGCCGGTCAGAATCTGGTCCGAAGGCGCCCCCCAGGGCGTCTCGACCGCCTGCCAGCGGGCGTCCGTCAGCCCGTCGATCTGGTAGACACCGGATCCGCCGATCACACCGATCATCGTCTCTGCCATCCTGTCCTCCTGTTGGGTCGGCCCAGGGCCTCAGTCATCGGGCCGTTGCAGGGAAAAGACCCGCTCGACCACGGTATAGTCGCGATAGCCAAGGCGCGCGAGCGGGCGGAAGCGCCGGACGTCGAAGATCCCGTCGACGATGCAGTCATCGCGAAGGTGGACCCCGACGACCTCGCCGAAGGCGACGTGGTTGTTTTCTCCCTCGAGGTCGACGACGCGGGTCAGCCGGCATTCCAGCGCCGCCGGCACGTCGGCCACGCGCGCGCAGTCGATGACCGTGCAGGGCGCCTTCGCGATCTTTGCGGCGGCAAATTCGTCGGTCCCCCGTGGAAGGCTGGCCGAGGTCCGGTTCATCGCATGGCGCATCTCGTAGGGGACGATGTTGACGCAGAAGACGCCGGTCGCCTCGATGTTCGAAAGCGTGTCCTTGCCGCGCTCCCGGTCCGCCTTGCGCGAGGTCGAGGCAACCATCACTTGCGGCGGCGTGTAGGCGACGGCGTTGAAGAAGGAATAGGGGGCAAGGTTGTCCGTCCCGTCCGCGTCCCGGGTCGAGATCCAGCCGATCGGTCGCGGCACGACGATCGCGCTGAAGGGGTTGTGGGGCAGGCCGTGGCCGTTTCTCGGTTCGTAGAACACGCGCATCGCTCCTCGCGTTTGCTCCTGACGTAGCCGCATGTTACGGGCGATTCCAGACAAATCGGGGTGATCGGGTGTTCGATCTGAAGCGGGAAGCTCCTGACGACTGGTGGGAGGTCGAGGCACTTCTGGACCTGTGCTTTGCGCCGGGCCGAGAGGCGCTGTCCTCGTATCGGCTGCGCGACGGCGTCGAGCCGGTTGCGGCGCTTTGCCTGGTCGCCCGGGACGAGGAGGGCACCCTGGCGGGCGCGATCCGGCACTGGCCCGTCCGGGTGGGCGCGGTGCCGGCGCTTCTTCTGGGGCCGGTGGCCGTGCACCCCACCCATCAGGGCGAGGGGCTGGGCGGGCTCCTGGTCCGCGAGAGCCTCGCGGAAGCCGCCCGGCTTGGTTGGGAGCGCGTCCTTCTTGTCGGCGACGCCCCGTACTACGGCCGCTTCGGGTTCACACGCCTCGAGGGGGTCGAGATGCCGCCGCCGACGAACCCCGAGCGTGTGCTGGGCGTCGAACTCAGGCCCGGCGCATGGGAGGGGGTGGCCGGCCCGGTGCGCCGGTGGAACGAGGCTTGACGCCGGACCGCTCTCGGCCGAGCCTTGGGCGGGAGGTGCGCAAATGAAACGCGACCTTGTCGAAATGCCCCCCGACGTGGCGGCCGAGCTTGACCGTCTTGCCGCCCGCTACCGGGCGGCGAACGGTCCCGCGATGCAGCTTCTCGGCATCGTCGGGGGCCAGGCCGAGAACCTGCTCGAACGCCTGCCGGACCGGGTGAAGGACGGGCTCGAAGAGGCGACGCGCGTCGCGCTCGAGCGTGCGCTTGTCCTGGCCGGGGAAAGCCGCCGCAACGTCGCCGATCAGCCCGACTGGCTGAACCGGCTGGTCACCACGGCGCTTGGGGCC
>RFGD01000402.1 GCA_003696705.1 Alphaproteobacteria bacterium
CCGCTCATGACCCAGGGCCAGATCGAGGCGCTCGAGCACCACGCCTCGGACGAGATCAAGGCGCTCTACCTGCCGAAGCTCATTTCCGGCGAATGGTGCGGCACCATGAACCTGACCGAACCCCAGGCGGGCTCTGACGTCGGCGCGCTGCGCACGCGGGCGGTGCCCAACGGCGACGGGACCCATGCCATCACGGGCCAGAAGATCTTCATCTCGTGGGCCGACAACGACTTCACCGAGAACGTCTGCCACCTCGTGCTTGCCCGGTTGCCGGACGCGCCGGAGGGCAGCCGCGGCATCAGTCTCTTCATGGTCCCGAAGCGCATCCCCGACGCCGACGGGCGTCCGGGCCAGGCCAACAGCCTGGGGCCCGTGTCGCTCGAGCACAAGATGGGCCTGCACGGCTCGCCGACCGCGGTGATGCAGTATGACGGCGCGACGGGCTGGATGATCGGAGAGCCGAACCGCGGGCTTGCGGCGATGTTCACGATGATGAACAACGCGCGCCTTGGCGTCGGCATCCAGGGCGTGGGCGTGGCCGAGGCCGCGACCCAGGCCGCGGTGGCCTATGCGCTCGAGCGTCGCCAGGGGAGGGCGCCGATCGAGAACGGGCACGGCACGATCATCGACCATGCCGATGTCCGGCGCATGCTGATGACGATGCGGGCCGATACCTTCGCGGCCCGGTCGATTGCGCTCGAATGCGCGGTGTCGATCGACCTCGGCAGGGCGACGGGCGACGCCGACTGGCTGGCGCGTGCGGCCTTTCTCACGCCGATCGCGAAGGCGTTCGGGACCGATGTCGGCATCGACGTCGCGTCAACGGGCATGCAGGTGCACGGCGGGATGGGCTACATCGAGGAGACGGGCGCCGCCCAGTATCTCCGCGACGTGCGCGTGACGGCGATCTACGAGGGGACGAACGGCATTCAGGCCATGGACCTTGTGGGCCGGAAGCTTGCCGACGGCGGCGAGGCCGCGGCGCGGCTTCTCGACGAGATCGAGAAGGTCGCCGAAGATGCCCGCGCGCGAGAGCCCGAGCTTGCGCGCGGCGTGTGGCAGGCGGCCGAGACATTGCGCGAGACGACCGAATGGATGGTGTCGCAGGCCCCGAACGACCGCTTCGCGGGCGCGGCGCCCTACCTGCGTGCCTTCGGGCGGCTCCTCGGGGGGCATTTCCACCTTCGGGCGGCCCTGGCCGAGGGCGGGCAGGGTCCGCGAAGCGCGCTGGCGCGTTTCTACATCCGCCGGCTTCTTCCCGAACATGCCGGGCTTTGCGTCCATGCGCGCGAGGGGGCGGACGACCTCTACGCCATGGCCGCCGAGGATTTCCTTGAGGGATGAAGGCAACGCACGATCCCATCCGCACCCCTTTCCCCGAGCCACCCGCGCCCAGCGAGGCGCGCGAAGTGGCCGAGGGCGTCCTGTGGATGCGCTTGCCGCTGCCGATGGCGCTCGATCACGTGAACGTCTATGCGCTGGATGACGGCGACGGGTGGACGATCGTCGACACGGGGCTGGACACCCGCAAGGGCCGCGCCCTGTGGGAGGCGATCCTCTCGGGTCCGCTGTCGGGCCGCCCGGTGCGCCGCGTCCTGATCACCCACCATCATCCCGACCATGTCGGGCTGGCCGGATGGTTCCAGGCCAGAGGCGCCGAACTTTGGGCGACGCGCACGGCCTGGCTCATGGCGCGGATGCTGACGCTTGACGAACAGCCCGTCCCCACGGCCGAGGCCATGGCGTTCTGGCAGGCGGCCGGCATGCCGCCCGAGATGCTCGAACGCCGCCGCCGCGAGCGGCCCTTCAACTTTGCCGATGTCGTCGCGCCCATGCCCGTCGGCTATCGCCGCATCCGGGACGGCGAGGCGCTGCACCTTGGCGGGCGGAACTGGGTCGTGCGGACCGGCGACGGTCACGCCCCGGAACACGCAACGCTCTGGTCGGCGGACGACAACCTTGTCGTCGGCGGCGATCAGCTTCTGGCCACGATCTCGCCGAACCTTGGCGTCTACCCGACCGAACCGGGGGCCGACCCGGTGGCGGAATGGCTCGAAAGCTGTGAAGGCTTCCTGCCCTTTGCCCACGACAGCCATCTGGTCCTGCCGGGTCACAAGTTGCCCTTCACGGGGCTGCCGGCGCGGTTGCGCCAGCTCATCGACAACCACCTGGGCGCGCTTGCGCGCCTTGAAGCGTTCATCGCGCGCCCGCGTACCGCCGTCGAGTGCTTCCCGGTCCTTTTCCGGCGCGACATCGGCGAAGGCGAATTCGGCCTTGCGCTCGTCGAGGCGGTCGCGCATCTCAACCACCTTCTTCTTTCGGGACGGGCCCGGCGCGAGCGGCGCGCCGACGGTGCCTGGCTGTGGCAGCGCGCTGCGCCAAAAGAACCCGTTTCGGACGCGTGACAGGGCGCGGGAAATTCGCTAATCAGTCCGCCAAGGACATACTGAGCGGAGTGGAAACATGGCAGAGCACAAGCACGGCACGATGGATATCCAGGAGCATGAGAAGACCTATCACGGCTTCATCAAGGCCCTGGTCTACGCCGTCGCGATCGTGATCGCGGTTCTCATCTTCCTCGCGATCTTCAATTCGTGATGCCCGAGAGTTCCGGCGTGCCCTGGCGCGCCGGTTCACCATGACGCGGCTTTCCTCTCTTCTTCTCTGGTGCTTCGCGGCGCTCGGGCTTGCGGCCTGCGGCGCCGAACCGGTATGGGCACCGGATGACGCGGTCGCGGCGGCCGCCTATCATCATGACGGGCCGCCGTCCATCACGCTCATCACGGCGGTCAACAACCGCTCGGGCGAGGGTGGGCATTCGGCGTTGCTCATCAATGCGTCCCAGCGCGTGATGTTCGACCCGGCAGGCACGTGGTGGCACCGCACGGTGCCCGAGCGTAACGACGTCCTCTATGGCATGACGCCGACCATGCTGTCGTTCTACATCGACTATCACGCCCGCTCGACCTACCATCTTGTCATTCAGGAAAAGGAAGTCCCGCCCGAGGTGGCCGAACTCGCCCTTGCACGGGCCGAGGCCTTCGGCGCCGCGCCAAAGGCGTTCTGTTCGCGGTCCGTAAGCGCGGTGCTGCAAGGCCTGCCGGGGTTCGAGACGATCCCGCACAGCTTCTTTCCGGTTCGCACGATGAAGGCGTTCGCCAAGCTTCCCGGCGTGCGCACGAGCTACGTCTATGACGACGATGCCGATGACAACAAGGTGGTGCTGACCACGCAGAACGCCTTGCAGCCGTAGCCCGCGCCACGCGCCGCCGCTACCGCGTTGGCGGTGCCGGGCTGTTGCTGACGGGCCGTCGCCGCGAATGACAAACCCCCGAAGCGGGGCTTCGGGGGTCGGGCGGCAAGCCGCCGGTTCGCTGTCGATGGCTCAGAGAAGCCCTTCGCGCTGCGCTTTCTTGCGTGCCAGTTTCCGGGCCCGGCGAATCGCCTCGGCCCGCTCGCGCGCGCGCCGCTCGGAAGGCTTTTCGTAGTGCTGCCGAAGCTTCATCTCGCGAAAGACCCCTTCGCGCTGAAGCTTCTTTTTCAACGCACGAAGCGCCTGGTCGACGTTGTTGTCGCGAACAGTGACCTGCATGTGGTTGTCACCACCTTTCCAGATTAGAGTTGAACTTGCGATGCAGGAGTTGGCCCTTTAGCAAAGGACCGACGATTTGTCCACCGGTGGGCGGCTGCGCCCGGAAAGGCAAGGCCATGGCAGGCAGGCAAGGTGATCCCGATCCGACGCTCGAGGAGCTGATCGACGCGGCGCTCGTGCATGTCGCTTTCGACGGCTGGAGCGAAGAGGCCTTTCGCGCGGCCGCAGCCGATGCCGACATCCCGCTCGAGGTCGCGCGGGCTTCGGCGCCACGTGGCGGGTTGGACCTTGCCGTCGGATTTCATCGCCGCGCCGACCGTGCCCTTTTCGAGCGTCTCGCCGCCGAGGATCTGGCATCCATGCGCTTTCGCGACCGCGTGGCGCACGCCATATGCCTGCGGCTTGAACTCGTCGCCCCCTGGCGCGAGGCCGTGCGGCGAGCCGCCTCGCTTTTCGCCTTGCCGCAGAACGCGCCCCTCGGGGCGGCGCTGGTGTGGGAAACGGCCGATACCATCTGGCGGGGGCTCGGGGACACGGCCGACGACGTGAACTGGTACACGAAAAGAGCAAGCCTCTCTGCCGTTCATGCGGCGGCGGTTCTCTATTGGCTTGGGGACGAAACCCCGGACGGCAGCCGAACCCGGGCCTTCGTCGACCGCCGCATCGACGAGGTGATGCGGGTCGAGGCGCTGAAGGCGCGTCTGGGCGAAAACCCGGTGCTGCGTCGGCTCGCTTCGGGACCGCTTGCGCTCCTCGGACGGGTTCGTGCCCCCCGGCCGGGGGAAGAGGCGCTGCCGGGACGTTGGCGCGGTGTGGCCCGGCCGGCGCCGGCCGGAACAGAGTGACGACGGGGGCGGGCATGGCCGGAGACAAGGTGATGAAGGCAGTCGAGATCTCGCACCCGGGCGGGCCCGAGGTCCTGCACGTGGCCGAGCGGCCGGTTCCGACGCCGGGTTATCGGCAGATCCTGATCCGCGTTGCCTGGGCGGGGGTCAATCGCCCCGACGCGCTTCAGCGCGCCGGCAGCTATGCGCCGCCGCCGGGTGCTTCCGATCTGCCGGGCCTCGAGGCCGCGGGCGAGGTCGTCGCCGTCGGCCCCGGCGTGGTGGAATGGAAGCCCGGCGATCGGGTGACCGCGCTTCTGCCGGGCGGGGGCTATGCGGAATACGCGCTGACCCATGCCGAACACGCCCTGCCGATCCCGGCCGGCATGTCCCTTGCCAAGGCTGCCTGCCTGCCGGAAACCTTCTTCACGGTCTGGTCCAACGTCTTCATGCGCGGCGCCCTTCGCGCCGGCGAGTCGTTTCTTGTCCATGGTGGGACGTCCGGCATCGGGACCACGGCGATTCAGCTGGGCGCCGCGTTCGGCGCGCGTGTCTTCACGACCGCCGGGTCGGACGAGAAATGCCGGATCGCCGAGGGTCTCGGCGCCGAGCGTGCGGTGAACTACCGGACCGACGATTTCGTCGCCGCCGTGCGCGAGGCGACGGACGGCCGCGGTGTCGATCTGATCCTCGACATGGTGGGCGGCGACTACGTGGCGCGCAATGTCCGGGCGCTGGCCCCTGACGGACGGCTTGTGATGATCGCTTTCCTAGGCGGGGCGAAGACGACGCTCAATTTCGCCGAGATCATGGTGAAACGGCTGGTCGTGACCGGCTCGACCCTTCGGCCGCAGAGCGATCTTGCCAAGGCGGCGATCGCCCGCGCGCTCGAGCGCGAGGTCTGGCCCCTGATCGCGGCCGGAAGGGTCGGCCCGGTGATGGACAGCGAGTTCGATCTGGCGGATGCCGCCGCCGCGCATGCGCGCCTCGAGAGCGCCGAGCACGTCGGGAAGATCGTCCTTCGCGTGTCGGGAGAGGCGTAACGGCCTTGAAGGCGCGCCGTTCCGGGGCCACCTTCTCTGTTGGACGCATTCCTGGACAGAAGGGGGATTGGCCATGACGACGGACCGCGGGCATTTCGAGATCATCGAGGGACTGCCGAACGATGTCGTCGCGGTGCGCGCCGTTGGCGTCATCGACCGCGAGGACTACGAGAAGGTGCTGGTCCCGCTTGTCGAATCGCGCATTCGCGAGGAAGGGCGTATCAAGTTCCTCTATGTCCTTGGCGACGAGTTCGAGGGCATCACCGCCGGCGCCGCGTGGGAGGACATGGAGCTTGGCCTTCTCCACCTCGGGGACTTTGCGCGCATGGCAGTGGTGACCGACGTCGAGTGGATCCGGCTGGCGGTCAAGCTGTTCGCACCGCTTGTGCGTGGCGAGGTCCGGCTGTTCCGCACCTCCGAACTCGAGGCGGCCAAGGCGTGGATTTCCGAAAACGTGCCCGAAGCCGGGACGGGCGGTCCCGCCGTTGCGGCACGGAAGCTTCCGCCGCTCGAGGACAAGGTCCCCCCGGCCGAGGGGATGGTGCCGCCGAAGATCGGCTAGACGCGCCGCCTACGGGATGGCGGGCAGTTTAGCGCTTTCGAGGGTGCAGTCGCGTGCCGTCGCGCCGGTGCACGGGCGCGGCGCCAGATCGCGGGTGAGACAGATCCGCACCTCGCTGATCCGGCCGCCCTTGCAGGTGACCGTGACCATCGAGGCATCAAGGTCCGGGTTGGCGCGCAGGAAGGCTTCCTCCACCACCTCGGGCGGGACCGAAAGGGTTCGGTCGATGCGGCTGAAGACGCCCGGAATCCGGATCCGCGACAGGGCGGCGCGCGCCGTCTCGAAATAGGCGCTGGCCGACATGCCCGTGCAGCGGCCGTGCTTCTTCCATTGGTACCAGGCCAGTCCTGCCGAACCCATCACGTCTGCCATCTCGCGCGTCTGAGCCCGGGTGGGGTCACGGGCAACGGTCGGGCAGAACGCGGGCCAGCCCCCGTCCTCGTATTGCGGCCACAGCCCGTGAAGGACAAAGCCGAGGTCGCGATCGGGCGCGCATTGCTCGGCCGATCGGTCCCGACCTTCGGTTGCGCACCAGCTGGGCGACCAGCTGAGCGCAAGGACGAAATAGTCGAACCTGCCCGGCCGCTCGCCGTCGGCGAAGCCTGCCAGCGGGGCTGTCATCATGGCCACCGCGAGAACGGCGCCAAGGGTGGCTCTGCGCATTTTCCCTTCCCTCTTGCGAGTCCAGGCCTTATATACCGCCCGACCCCCCCTAGCGAGGATCAGCGGCCCGGCCGCAGCCCATTTCCGGGCGCCGGGACAGATGTATCTGAGGAGAACGAACATGGCCAAGCCCCTCATGCCGAAGGCGACTGCCGTCTGGCTGATCGAGAACACCACCCTGACCTTCAAGCAGATCGCCGACTTCTGCGGCCTGCACGAGCTTGAGGTCCAGGGTATTGCCGACGGTGACGTGGCCGCCGGTATCAAGGGTTTTGACCCGATCGCCAACAATCAGCTGGACGAGGAAGAGATCCGCAAGGCCGAGGCCGACCCGAACTACCGGATGAAGCTGAAGCGCAATCCCGCCGCCGAGGGCGAACAGAAGCGGCGCGGGCCGCGCTACACGCCGGTCTCCAAGCGCCAGGACCGCCCGGCCGCCATCCTGTGGCTGGTGAAGTTCCACCCCGAGCTTTCGGACAGCCAGATCGCCAAGCTTGTCGGCACGACCAAGCCGACCATCCAGTCGATCCGGAATCGCACGCACTGGAACATCCAGAATATCCAGCCCATCGATCCGGTGGCGCTGGGCCTTTGCAAGCAGTCCGAGCTGGACGCCGCCGTCCAGAAGGCTGCGGCGCGCAAGGCCAAGGAAGGCGAGGTGATGTCGGACGACGAGCGCCGCAAGCTTGTCTCGACCGAACAGTCGCTCGAGATGCCGGCCGAACCGAAGATCCCGACGGCGATCGCCGGGCTCGAGACCTTTTCCCTGTCGGGCGACGGCGATGATGACGAGGCCGGCGGCGAAAGCACGCTTGTCGATGCGGACAGCCTGTTCAACCTGCCGGGCGACAAGGACGACCAGCCCGAGGACTGAGCCCCGGCGGGCTTCCGAACGATCCGGGCGGCAGCGAAAGCGCCGCCCGGTTTGCGTTTTCGGCCGCCTGTCTGTCGGTCGGTCCTGTGCCTGGCGGTCTTACTGTCCGGCGACGTCCACCGGGTCGACAAGCGACCGGCCGCCGTCGATCGTCACGATCTCTCCCACCATGAAGGATGAGGCCTCGGATGCCAGGAACTGCGCGGCCTCGGCTACTTCCTCGGGGCGGCCGATCCGGCCGAGCGGTGTGCTGCGGATCATGCGGTCGCGAAGGTCCGGGTCTTCGGCCAGAAGGGCCTGAAGCCGCGAACTCATCACCGAGCCGAAGGCGATCCCGTTCACGCGGATGCGCCTTGGGGCCATCGCCATGGCCAGGGCGCGGGTCATCTGCCGGTTCGCCGCACAGCTGACCGAAAAGCCAAGCTGGCCGCGGCGCAGCCGCGCATCGGCACCGGCCGTCACGTTGATGATCGTCCCGATGGTCTCGGCTTCGCTTTCCTCTTCCTCGGCCTGACGGATCATGCGCCGGGCCACGAGTTCGCTGAGCCGCATCGGGGCAAGCGTGTTGACGTCAAGCATCTCCTCGACGGCGGCATCGGCGATTTCGTCCGGCGCGAGTTCACGCACCAGGCGCGACGCGTTCACCAGGATATCGACCCGGTCGAAGGCGTCGATCGTCGCCGACAGGAGATTGGCCATCGTCAGCCGCTCGCGGATGTCGCCGGCAAAGTAGCGTGCGGCGCTACCCTCTCCGTCTCCATCGGTGCCTAGCTCTCGGGCAAGGCCCTCTTCGTCGACGTCGGCAAACATCACGTTGGCGCCGGCCTCGAGAAAGTGACGCGCGATCGCCAGGCCGATGCCGTGCGCCGCGCCGGTGACAATCGCCGTCTTGCCGCGAATCGATATCGTCATGCGTGTCGTTTCCTTCGCTTGAGCGGGCGTCCCCGGGCGGATGTCGCGGCCTTGGGGCGTGTGGCGTGAAGGATCTTGAAACCGTCTCGGGCCAAGACCTCGTTCACGCGCTGGAAGCGCGACGACAGCGTCGCTTCATAAGGCAGGTGCCGGTTCGCGACCAGCCACAGGCTGCCCGAGGGGGCGAGCATGTCGGCGGCGGCCGCAATGAAGGCCTTCCCGAGGGACGGGTCGGCCCGCCGCGATTCGTGGAAGGGCGGGTTCATGACCACGGCGTCGGGCGCCTGATCCGGGCGGAAGGTCGTCGCGTCGGCCCAGTGGAAACGCGCACGGGCGTCGGTCACGTTCCGCCGGGCGGCATCGAGTGCGTCGAGATCCGCCTCGACGAGATCGAGCGCCTCGACCCTCGGGCGCGCGGCAAGGATCTCGCGCGCCAGATAGCCCCAGCCAGCGCCCAGATCGACGACACGCCGGCCGAGCTTCTCGGGCAAGGCGGCCGCAAGCAGGACCGATCCCCGGTCCGGCGCATCAGCCGAAAAGATGCCGGCCGCGGTGACCGAGCCGTCCGCGGCGCGCCGTTCGCGATCGCGCCAGGCGATCAGCGCTTCGGGCATGGGTGCGGGGTTCTGAAACCAGAAAATCCGGCCATGGGCCTTGGCCATGCTTCCGCCGAGCGTCACGAGCCCCCGAAGCTCTCGCTCGAGCGCTTCGATGCCGTCCGTCTTGGCGCCATCCACGATCACGAGGCCGCCGGGGCGGGTCGCCGCCATGGCCTCGGCGACAAGGGCGCGGGCCGCCTCGCGCGCACGGGGGACGACGACGATCGCCGCCTCGAGCAGCCCTTCGGCTGCGGTTGCCGTCCGAAGCCCCGCCGCGGCCAGCGCGTCATGGGTCGGCCGGAAGCGCTGGATGCAGACCAGCGCGTCGGCAGGCAGCCGCGCGGTATCGAGGGGCGCGGGCGCGTTGAACACGCCGATGGGGCCGTCTTCGGGCAGCTCGAGCGCCCCGGCCTCGAGTGCGTGGGTCCAGCGGCTGGGTTTCATTTGCGGGCGGGGGCCGGGGGCCCTACTCCTTTTCCATCGTGCACTGAAGCGGGTGCTGGTTGCGCCGCGCGAAGTCCATGACCTGGGCGACCTTCGTTTCGGCGATCTCGAACGAGAAGACGCCGACGACGGCGACGCCCTTCCTGTGGACCGTCAGCATGATCTCGACAGCCTGGGCGTGGTTCATGCCGAAGAACCGTTCCAGCACGTGAACGACGAATTCCATCGGCGTGTAGTCGTCGTTCAGAAGCAGCACCTTGTAAAGCGGCGGGCGCTGGGTTTTCGGCCGGGTCTCGGTGACGACGGCGGCATCCCCGTCAGGGGAATCGCCCTTGTCGGCCATCAGCGTGATCGGCGTCAGCACCATGTCATCTCCGCACTGTGGTGTGGTATCTGCCCGCGCCAATATATAAACGGATGCGAGGAACGGAAAGGGGGCGGTCCACCGCAGGAGCGCCCGGAAAGCATCGGGGACAGGCGGGGCGACATGCGCACCATCACGACGATCGGTTTCGATGCCGACGACACCCTCTGGCACAACGAGCGCTATTTCCGCATGACCGAGGCCCGCCTGGCCGCGCTTCTAGCCGATCACGCGCCGGCCGACGAGGTTTTCCGCCGCCTGACCGAGGCTGAGCGCCGCAACATCGGCCGCTACGGATTCGGCATCAAGGGCTTCGTGCTGTCGCAGATCGAGACGGCGCTCGAGGTCACCGAGGACGCCGTCCCCGGCCGGGTGATCCGCGAGATCATCGAGGCCGGCAAGGAGATGCTGGCCCACCCCATCGAGCTCTTGCCCGACGCGGCCGACACCGTGCGCGCCCTGGCCGGCCGCTATCGGCTGGTCCTCATCACCAAGGGAGATCTACTGGATCAGGAGCGCAAGCTGGCCCAGTCCGGCCTTGGCGAGTGGTTCGACGCGGTCGAGATCGTGTCCGAGAAGACGCCCGAGGTCTACATCCGCGCCTTCATGCGCCATGGCGACGGTCCCGAGCGCGCCGTGATGGTCGGCAATTCGCTGCGGTCGGACGTCGTGCCGGCGATCGAGGCCGGCGCCCA
>RFGD01000003.1 GCA_003696705.1 Alphaproteobacteria bacterium
CGCCGCGCTCGAGGCGGGCAGCATCGAGCAGGCCCGGAAGCTTGCGGCCGAAGCGAATCGCCTGTCGCCGGACTTCGTGCCGGCCGCCGTCCTCGAGGCCCGCATGCTGGCCGAGGAGGGGAAGAAACGGCAGGCGCGGAAAGTGCTCGAGAAGGCGTGGTCGGCGTCTCCGCATCCCGACATCGCGCGCGCCTATGCCGATCTCGAGCCCGACGAGACGCCAGCCGCGCGCCGCAAGCGGTTCCGCCGGCTTCTGGCGCTTCGCCCCGACGACCCCGAAACCCGCCTGACCGAGGCCGAGCTTGCCATCGCCGACGAGGATTTCGTGGCGGCCAGAAAGGCGCTGGTCGAACTTGTCGAAACGCGGCCCACGGCGCGGACCCTTACGCTCATGGCGGCGGCCGAACGGGGGGTCGGCGCCGACGACAGCGTCGTGCGGGCGTGGCTTGCCAGGGCGGTTTCGGCGCCGAAGGGCCGCCAGTGGGTCTGCGAGAAGTGTCACCATCCGCACCCGCAATGGCAGGTCCTGTGCGAATCCTGCGGCGGATTTGACACGCTTGCCTGGGCGGACGCCCCCGAATCGGAAGGCGTCCTGCCCGGTGCCGAGGAGATGCTGCCGCTTCTGGTCGGGACGCCTCTGACGCCCGAGGCAGCGGGCGAACCCGAACCCGAACCCGAACCGGAAGCCGAACCCGAAGCGGAAGGCGAGGGCGCCGCGGTCGAGGGCGAGGCGCCGGAAGCGGCCGAGAGCCCGCTGGTCGAAGAGCCCCCGGAAACGCCGGAAGCGGTGCCCGTCGGCGCCGAAGAGGCCGAAGCGGGGGCCGAGGTTGAGACGCCGCCGCCGGTGGACTATGTGAAGGAGGACGCCGGCGCTTCCCGCGGTCAGAAAGTCGAAAAATAGGACTACCACTCGGCCGAAAGACTTGCTAAGGAGCGCCCCGTGCCGGTGTAGCTCAGCTGGTAGAGCAACGCATTCGTAATGCGTGGGTCGGGGGTTCGAGTCCCTTCACCGGCACCATTTCCCCAGCCCTTCGATGTTCGACATCAGCGCCCGTCGGACAAGATGACGGCGCCCAGGTAGTAGACCGCGCCCGGCTGGCGCCGCTGCGCTTTTGGGAC
>RFGD01000403.1 GCA_003696705.1 Alphaproteobacteria bacterium
GACGAGGCCCGCGCCGCGGACGAGGCCTTCATCACTTCGGCCTCGACCTTCGTCATGCCGGTGGTCGAGATCGAGGGTGGCCCCGTGGGTGACGGCCGGCCCGGGCCCGTCGCCCGACGCCTGCGCGACATCTACATCGACGAGGCCCGCCGCAGCGCCATCTAGGCGTTGTCCGCAAGGCCCGCCCTGGCGGCCGCCTGGCTCAGCCCCCGGTCAAGAGACCGCGCAGGGCGTAGCGGCCGCCAAGGGTCGAGGCGATGAGCCCCCGCGTCTCGGCCGGCGAATGGTGGCCGTGAGCAATCTGGTCGATGGCGACCATCTGGTCGACGGTGAGGGTGTCGACATCCACCTCGGCAAAGCCGTTGCGGACGAGCGTTTCGGCAACGGCCAGCCGCAATGGCTCGGGCGCGCGCCGGGCCTCGGGCGCGCATCCGCCTGTCGCAAGGGCAAGGCCCAGCGCGAGTGCCGCCCAGAATCCCCGATTGGTCAATGTCCTTCCCCTCCCTTCCGGTTTCTCTCGGCGGCGGGCCGACGACCGGCCGCCGCCAGCGGGCGGCCTCAGCCGTGGTTCTTGTAGGCTTCCTCTAAGGCCTTCTTCTGCTCGTCGGTGGCTTCGCGCTGATAGCGGGCCTTCCACTCGGCATAGGGCATGCCGTAGACGGTTTCGCGCGCCTCGTCCTGCGTCATCTCCAGGCCGAGCTCCCGGGCCGCTTCCATGTACCAGCGGCTCAGGCAGTTGCGGCAGAAACCGGCAAGGTTCATGAGGTCGATGTTCTGCACGTCCGTGCGTTCGCGCAGATGTGCGACCAGGCGCCGGAATGCGGCCGCCTCAAGTTCGGTGCGGGTTCGATCGTCCATGTTCATTCCTCCCTTGTCCGGCTACGTCACGGTCCGGCTACGTCACAGCCTGGCGTCCTCGGCCGCCTCGCCCAGCATCGGGGCAAGACGCTTCCCCCAGGCGCGCTGATCTCCGGGCGCGCGGATCAGATCGTTTCTGAGTTCGATCAAGACATGGGGAATGCCGCGTTGCAAGCCGTGACGGTCGATCGTGTCGCCCGGCAGATGGCCCGAATAGGGTTCGTTGTCGCCGACCACCAGTCCGGGTTCGCGGCGCAGGCGGGCGAGCAGCGGATGCGCAAGGCGCGTGTCGGCGGAGTAGAGAAGCCCGACATGCCACGGTCGTTTCGGTCGATTGCGAAGCTGGGGCGTGAAGCTGTGGACCGAGACGAGGATCGGGTCGTCGCGCCGGTCGAGAAGCTGCGACAGGGCCGCATGGTAGGGCCGGTAGTAGGCATCGAGCCGTCGCCGTATCTCGGCCTCGTCCACATGGCGGTTGGCCGGGATGATCGAGCCGTCGTAAAGACGCATGACAAGGGTCGGGTCGTCCTCGCCCCGGTTCGGGTCGATCACGAGGCGAGAGAACCGCGATGCGGCCAGCGGGGCGTCGAGCGCCTGCGCCAGTTCCGTGGCGACGCCAAGCGCGCCCACGTCATAGGCGATGTGGCGCTCCATGTCCTCGGGCGGCAGGCCCAGCGAGCCGCCGTTTATCTCGGCCGGGACAAGGTTCGTCGCGTGATCGCAGACGACGACGAACCGCGAGGGGCGGTCGGCGCCGACGATCGTCACCGGTTCATGTGTCATCGATTGGCTCCGCAGTTTCGGCGGCTGTCTAGCGAAAGTGTCGCGAAAGCGCCAGTTGTCGAGGGGCCGGAAATCGGCAATAAGGTCGCCGACGGATGATGGCGCTAACGGGCGCGCCCGATCGGAAGGGGCGCGACGGTTTCGGGCGCCCCGCGGGAAAGAGGGATACCCCATGCGACGCATGCGCAACGTCAAGATCGTGGCGACCCTTGGGCCGGCCTCGGATACGAAGGAAATGATCGCGCGGCTGCACGCGGCCGGGGCGGATGTCTTCCGGTTGAACATGAGCCACGGCTCGCACGAGGAAATTCGCCGCCGCCACGCGGCGATCCGGGAGGTCGAGGCCGAGGTCGGGCGCCCCATCGGAATCCTGGCCGATCTTCAGGGGCCGAAGCTGCGTTGTGGCGTCTTCGCCGATGGCCCGGTCGTGCTCGAGGCCGGGCAGAAGTTTCGCTTCGACCTTGATACGGCGCCGGGGAACGCGACCCGGGTCAACCTTCCCCATCCCGAGATCTTTGCGGCGCTGCGCAAGGGCGCGACGCTTCTGGTCAACGACGGAAAGGTCCGCCTTCGGGTTGAGGCATCGGGCGCCGACTTCGCCGATTGCACCGTCGTCGTGGGCGGCGAGATCTCGGACCGCAAGGGCGTCAACGTCCCCGATGTCATCCTGCCGCTGGCGGCCTTGTCCGAGAAGGACCGGAAGGACCTCGAACTTGTGTGCGAACTCGGCGTCGACTGGCTTGCGCTCAGCTTCGTGCAGCGGCCCGAGGACGTGATCGAGGCCCGCGAGCTTGCAGCCGGGCGCGCTGCGATCCTTGCCAAGATCGAGAAACCGGCCGCCGTCAACGGTTTCGACGAGATCCTCGAGGTGTCGGACGGGATCATGATCGCGCGGGGCGATCTCGGCGTGGAATTGCCGCTTGAAAGCGTGCCGCCGATCCAGAAACGGCTTGTGCGCGCCTCCCGTGCCGCCGCCAAGCCCGTCATCGTCGCGACGCAGATGCTCGAAAGCATGATCGAAAGCCCCGTGCCGACCCGCGCCGAGGTCTCGGACGTCGCGACGGCCATCTACGAAGGGGCCGACGCCGTGATGCTGTCGGCCGAATCGGCGGCCGGAAAATACCCGATCGAGGCCGTGCAGACGATGAACAACGTCGCCGTGGAGGTCGAGCAGGACCCCAACTACCGCGACATCATCGAGGCCGCGCGCGAGGCGCGGCGCACGACCGTCGCCGACGGCATCGTCGCCGCCGCGCGCGAGATTGCCGAGACGACCAACATCAAGGTCATCGCCTGCTTCACCCAGTCGGGCACGACGGCGCTTCTGGTCGCGCGCGAGCGCCCGCGTGTGCCCATCATCGCGCTGACCCCGCTCGAGCGCACGGCGCGGCGGCTTTGCCTGACCTGGGGCGCCCATTGCGTCCGCACAGGTGACATCGAACGCTTCAAGATGGCGGTCGTCAGCGCCGCGCGCGCCGCGCGCGAGGGCGGCTTCGCGACGCCCGAGGATCAGATCGTGGTCACCGCCGGCGTGCCCTTCAACGTGCCCGGCACGACGAACATCCTTCGCGTGGCCCCGTGCGAGGAAAGGTTGATTTACGCGCACGATCCTGAATAATCGGTGCCGAGGGGGGGTCTTGCTTCGCGGAAGGAGGCCCTTTTTGAGCACGCAGACCTTCGATCTGATCTTCATCGGCGGGATCGCCATGGCGCTCCTGGCCTTTCTGTCGCTTCTTCGGACGTGGAGCGAGGGGGAAGGCGCGGCGCGGGCGCTCGTGATCGGGCTTCTGGCCGCCTCGATGCTCGGATATGCGATCTTCTTCAGTCCGCTTGGCTATACGGTCGAGGAGGTGCCTGACGTCTTCTATCGCGTCATCGCCCGCGTCCTTCACTAGCCGGCCCCGCGCCAAAAGGGCCTTGCCAAGGCCGCGGGGCGGTCGTATACGGCGCACTCCAACCGCGCGGCCGGCCTCAGCGGCATGCCGAGTCGCGTCGTAACCGCTCAAGGCAAGGAGACGGAAATGCCCAAGATGAAGACCAAGTCGAGCGCCAAGAAGCGCTTCAAGGTGACGGCCGGCGGCCATGTCAAGTCGGCGCAGGCCGGCAAGCGGCACGGCATGATCAAGCGGACGAACAAGTTCATCCGTCAGGCTCGCGGCACCAAGGTGATGTCCGAGGCCGACGAGAAGATCGTCAAGAAGTTCATGCCCTACGCGCGCTGAGGAGACAGGACCATGGCACGAGTGAAATCCGGGGTCGTCACCCACGCCCGCCACCGCAAGATCGTCAAGAAGGCCAAGGGCTACTACGGTGCCCGCAGCCGCAACTTCCGCACCGCGACGCAGGCGGTCGACAAGGCCAACCAGTACGCGACCCGCGACCGCAAGCAGCGCAAGCGGAATTTCCGCGCGCTCTGGATCCAGCGCATCAATGCCGCCGTTCGCGCCATCGACGAAGGGCTGACCTATTCGCGCTTCATCAACGGGCTGAACAAGGCCGGGATCGAGGTCGACCGCAAGGTTCTGGCCGATCTGGCCGTCCGGGAGCCCGAGGCGTTCGGCGCGATCGTCGAGAAGGCCAAGGCCGCGCTCGGCTGAGCCGACAGGGCGAAAGTGTTTCGGGGCCCGCCGGAGATTCCGGCGGGCCTTTCTCGTGCCGGTGCTTGCATTCCGGCGCATCGCTGGATAGCAGTCGGCCGACGCTAGGGAAGGCGAGACCATGGACGACTTGCGAGAGAAATATCTCAGGGCCATTGCCGCGGCCGCCACCGAGGCCGAGCTCGAGGAGATCCGGGTCCGGGCGCTTGGCAAGAAGGGCGAGATCAGCCTGAGGATGCGCGAACTCGGCAAGATGAGCCCGGAAGAGCGCAAGCGCGTGGGCCCGACGCTCAACGCGCTGAAGGACGAGGTGAACGCAGCCCTTGCCGCGCGCCGTGCGGCCCTGGCCGACGCGGCGCTTGAAGAGCGGCTGAAGCGCGAGTGGCTTGACGTCACGCTTCCCGGCCGCCCGCGCCGGCGCGGCACGGTGCATCCCGTCAGCCAGGTGACCGAGGAGATTGCCGCCATTTTCGCGGACATGGGATTTTCGGTGGCCGAGGGTCCGCAGGTCGAAAGCGACTGGTACAATTTCGACGCGCTGAACATTCCGCCGCATCATCCGGCGCGTCAGGAATTCGACACGTTCTACATGGCGCGCGCCGAGGGCGACGACCGTCCGCCCCATGTCCTCAGGACGCACACGTCGCCGGTCCAGATCCGGGCGATGGAAAAGCGCGGCGCGCCCCTTCGCGTCATCGCGCCGGGCCGTGTCTACCGTTCGGACTATGACCAGACGCACACGCCGATGTTTCATCAGGTCGAGGGGCTGGCGATCGACCGCGACCTTACCATGGCGCAGCTCAAGTGGACGCTCGAGGAGTTCTGCCGCGCCTTCTTCGAGGTCGAAAACGTCGAGTTGCGGTTCCGCGCGTCCCACTTCCCCTTCACCGAACCGTCCGCCGAGGTCGATCTTCGTTGCTCGTGGGAAGGCGGGCAGCTTCGCGTCGGCGAAGGCGACGACTGGATGGAGATCCTCGGCTCGGGGATGGTCCATCCGAAGGTGCTTGCCGC